>JACRBM010000054.1 GCA_016219275.1 Chloroflexota bacterium | reverse complement strand
TCAATTCACAGGGATATATCGTCGGCGTCGTATGGTATAATGTCTTTGGGGTTCTCATGCGCTGCTCTTTCTTTGGTAGGATAGAGACAGTGTGCATGAGAACCCTGTTTAGTCAAAAAGTGAGTTTTGCGGTACTGCGAATAGACGTAGTGTCAAGCCGTTTTATGCTATAGTATTTTCAGTTCGGTGCGATCCGCGCCGAATAGTTTTCGTTGCTACTTATCAGCAACCATTCGTGCGCTTTGCTACAGAGCGCGCACAATTCATAGGAGAAATAACCATGTCACAAGAAGGTAACAAGATCATCGTGCGACGTTTCATTACAGAAGTTCTTGACAAGGGAAATATGTCAGTGTTAGACCAACTTTGCGCTCCCAACTACGTGAACCGTGCAACCGGACAGGGCGTTGATTCTTTAAAGCAATTGAGCGGACTGATGAAAACGGCTATCCCCAACTTTCATCTTACGGTCGAGAACCTGGTGGCGGAAGGAGACGAGGTTGTGGCGCGCTTTACCTACACTGGAACTTATACAGGTTCAGTCATGGGTTCCAAGCCAACCGGCAAAACCTTTTCTGTACGAGGTATGACATATTATCGTCTCGCGGATGGGAAAATTGTGGAAGATGACCCCATTTCAAACCAAGATTTATCACAATTGCTTGGCATCCCGTTGCCCATGCAAAATCAGGTGTGATCGCACAACTCAGCGTACAAATGCCGACGCCGTAGCTTTCAGGTTCTAACCGAAACAAAAAACCCGATGGGTCTCGCGCAAGCAGACCTTCGGGTTTTGTCATTTATTCCGCCGCCACCGGCAATCCTGCTTTCGTGCTCGACGGTTGCTCTTCCCGGCGGAACTGGCTCATGTACAAACCGTGATATACGCCGCCGCGCGCGAGCAGTTCATCGTGCGTGCCGCGCTCGACGATCTCGCCGTCTTGTATGACGAGCACTTGATCGGCGTGGCGAATCGTGGACAAGCGGTGCGCAATGACGAAACTCGTGCGTCCTTCGAGCAGTTGTTCCAACGCGTGTTGGATCAAGCGTTCCGTGCGCGTGTCCACCGACGACGTCGCCTCGTCCAGAATCAAGATGCGCGGGTTCGCGAGCGCGGCGCGCGCAATCGAAATCAACTGGCGCTGACCCTGGCTCAATCCCGTGCCGCGTTCGCCGAGCACGGTCGCGTACTGCTTCGGCAATCGTTCGATGAACGAATCCGCATGCACGAGTCGCGCTGCGGCGATGACCTCGTCGTCCGTCGCGTCGAGACGACCGTAGCGGATGTTGTTCATCACCGTATCGCTGAACAAGAACGTGTCCTGCAAGACAATCCCGATTTGTTTGCGGAGCGATGCGCTCGTCACCTCGCGCACGTCCACGCCATCTATCTTGACCGTGCCTTCAACGACATCGTAAAAGCGCGGAATCAAATTGATGATCGTCGTCTTGCCCGCGCCGGTCGGTCCGACAATCGCGACCGTTTGACCTGGTTCGGCGCGGAGACTCACGTCGTTCAACACGAGTTGGTCTTTTTTGTACGCCGCGCTGACGTGATCGAACTCGACGACGCCGCGAATTTCCGGCATCGCGCGCGCGTGCGGTTGATCGGCGATGTCCGGTTGCGTGTCGAGCAGATCGAAAATGCGTTCGCCGCCAGCAATCGCGCTTTGAATGTTCGTCCACAAGACTGAGATCATTTGAATCGGCTGGTTGAAGCGTTGCACGTAACCCAGGAATGTCACGACCAAGCCGAGCGAGATGACCGTGCCGAACAAAACCTGATCGCGTAACAGCGCAATGCCGCCGACGATGACGACAATTGCAATTGCGAGATAGCCCAGCGCTTCGAGCGTTGGCGCGAGCGCGGCGGTGAACGCGACCGCGCGAATGTTCGCATCGCGATTCGCCGCGTTCGCGCGTTCGAAATCCGCGATGTTCGCGGCTTCGCGATTGAATGCTTGCACCTCGCGCACTCCCGCGATGCTTTCCTGCAAGTTCGCGTTCACATTCCCGATTTCCTTGCGCGTCGTGCGAAACGCTTTGCGCGCTTGGCCGGAAATCCAGGTCGTCGCGAGCACCATCAACGGCATGACGAGCATACTGGTCAGCGCGTACGGCACGCTCTTGTTGAGCATGTTCCACGCGATCCACACCAGGAGCAGTGTACCGCCCAACACTTGGACGAGCGCGAACGACACGGCATGCTGAATCGTTTCGGTGTCATTCGTGATGCGGCTCATCACATTGCCCGCTTCATTCTCGGCATAGTACCCAATTGAAAGACGATGCAAGTGTTGGAAAACCTGGATGCGAATTTGATTGAGGACGTGTTGACCTGCCCAGGTCATCAAGTAAAATTGCAAGCCGCCCATGATCGCGCCGAGAATGTACAGCCCGGTGAGAATCCCGATCAAGCCGCCGACGCCGGCGAGCGTTTCCTCCATCGTGCGATTCGGGTTGACCGTGGTGTACCAGCAATTCGTCGGACGCGCGGCGGTTTGCCCCACGCCGGGAATTTGTTGAAAATTGTTCGCGCTGGCTGGCGTGAGAAAACAATCCACGACTTGCCCGATCAGGTCGGGCGCGATGACCTGGGTCCATGCGCCGACGATCATCAAGATCGCGACTGCGATCAACACGAGCCAGTAAGGTTTGAAATAATCGCTAAAACGCGCGAGGGTTGCAAACGGATTTTTCGGTTTGCACGTCTCGCGCTCTAAAATCATACGAGGATTGTGGAACATGGTTAACCGACCTCCGCCGCAACCTTCGCGAGAGGATTGTCCATCGCGATGTCGCCGACGAGTTGCGAGTTGTAAATCTCGGCGTAGATTTCGCTGTTCTCCATCAATTCTTCATGCTTGCCGCGCGCGACGATTTCGCCTTGATCGAGCACGAGAATCTGATCCGCGTTCAAGACCGTGCTGATGCGTTGCGCGATGACGAAACTCGTGCGACCTTTCATCAATTGATCGAGCGCCTTTTGAATGCGATATTCGGTCGCGAGGTCTACGCTACTCGTCGAATCGTCGAGAATGAGAATGCGCGGATCGAGCAAAAGCGCGCGCGCAATCGCGACGCGTTGCTTTTGTCCGCCGCTCAACGTCGCGCCGCGTTCGCCGACCATCGTGTCATAGCCATCGGGAAACTCGACGATGAAATCATGCGCCGCCGCGGCTTGCGCCGCCGCAATGACTTGGTCCATCGTCGCGTCGGGACGACCGAACGCGATGTTATCGCGAACCGTGCCGCTAAAGAGCGTGGTGTCTTGCAATACGATGCCGATCTGCGAACGGAGCGAATCAATTTTGACGTCGCGCACATCGTCGCCGTCAATCAACACGCGCCCTTCGCTCACGTCGTAAAAGCGCGGCAACAAGTTGATGATCGTCGTTTTGCCGCTGCCGGTCGCGCCGAGCAATGCGACCGTTTCGCCTGGCGCGGCTTCGAGATTGACCTTGGATAAAACGGGGTCGCTGTTGCCGAAATAACGAAAGGTCACGTTTTCGAATTTCACATTGCCTCGAATCGGCGGCAGCGCGCGCGCGTTTGGTTTGTCGGTCACGTCGTTCTGCGTGTCGAGAATTTCAAAAATGCGCGTGGCGGACGCGGACGCTTGCGACATTTGCGAGATGATGAAACCGAGTTGACCGAGCGGGAAAAATACGAAAATCAGGTAGAGCGAAAACTTTTGCCACTCGCCCAGCGTGAGCGTGCCGGCGAGCATTTGCTGACTGCCAAAGTACAGCACCGCGGCTTGTCCCAGGTTCGCGATGAGAAAGATGAACGGAAACAGGAATGAAAAGACGCGACCGACGACGAGCTGTTGTTGGATTAAATCGGCGGCGGCGGCGTTGAATTTCTTTTGTTCGCTCGCTTCGCGCACGAACGCTTTGACGACCTTGATGCCCGCGAGATTTTCTTGCAGGATCGTGTTCAGCCGCGACAGCCGAATCTGCACTTGAGTAAATAGCGGTTGACTGACCGCGCCGAACACCATGAACAAAATCATCGCGATGGGCAGCGTCGGCAGTACGGCGATGGTCAGTTGAACGTTCGTGAGCAAGAGAAAGACGAGTGTGCCGACCAAAAAGATGAGCGCCTGCATGCCCATCAGCAGACCTTGCCCGATGAACATGCGGACTTTGTCCACATCGTCGGTCGCGCGAATCATCAATTGTCCGGTTTGTGTTTGATCGTGATACGAAAATGAAAGCCGCTGAATTTTCGCGAACAGTTCGTTGCGGAGATCGTACGCGATGCTTTGCGATGTGCGCTCGGCGTTGAACGCCTGCGAGAACGCGAACAGTCCGCGCATGATCGCAAAGCCGAGCACGCCGACGCCCGCGGCGATGAGCCAGGTTTCCGCGTTGACTTGATTGAGACGCATTTGATCGAGCGAGGTTCCGAGGCGTTGCGCCGCGACGGTCTGGACGGACGCCGGCAGTTTCAAAAGCGTTTTCGCGAGAACGCCGTTCGTGATGACGTCAATCGTGCTTTGCACGAGTTGGGGAACCATCAGTTGCGCGAGTGTCGAGACGAAGAGACTGGCATACGCGATCGCGGTGAGCTTACGGTAGCGCAACAAATAGCGAATCGCGCGACCGAGCGCGGCGGTATTCATTTTAGCGCCGCGTTCGCGTTGGCGACCCGGTGTGGCTTGTGCTTGCATAAGGTGTGACTCCGAAGGAATAGATTATTTGTGGCTGACGACTTGCTCTGCCAGGGTTTGGCGAAGTTTGCGTAGCAACTTGAGCAACGCGGTTTGCTCTTCGTGTGTCAGTCCCGCAACGGCATGGGTCAGACATGCGCCGTGCGCCGGCAGAGTTTTACGCAACAACTCGCGTCCCGTGCGCGAGATCCGAATATTGAACTTGCGTTTGTCGTCGGGGTTCAACGCGCGTTCGACCAGCCCCTGTTTTTCCAACGAGTCGAGCAAGGAGCTGACCGTGTTTTTGCTGATGTGTTGAAATTCGCTGAGGCGACTTGGCGAGAGACCTTCCTTGTTGCCGTGGTGATCGGCGGCATACAACCAGAGCAACAAGCGCAAACGCGGCACGGACAAGTCGTGCTCCTGTAGGTAATGGTCGGCGATGACTTCGAACATGCGGGCGGACGCGTTCAGCAAACGCATCAACTCGATGCCGCGCGAGTCCAGCACGCCCCATTCGGCGTGAAGTTGGGCGAACGCTTTTTCGTGCGCGTGAAATGCCGCGTGTGTTTTCATCGGTCGCTCCAGAAAAATAGTAACAAATCGAATTATACGAAATCGAACTAATTTGTCAAACACGCGGATGCGCCCAGCCAGGTGCGGCAAGTCGCTGGTTGGGGATGGTTGCGTAGGTCGGTATTGGCATTGTCGCATTGAATTGTGAATCCAATGTGAAGTAGGATGGGAGGAATAATGACGGTCTCGCCATTTCCGTCCTAGCCCAAGTTCTTCGGGTCTTGCAGTATCCCGCGTGGCGCGCTATAATGCGGCTGAAAATAGTCGGGGAGAAAAACGGATGGGGCGTTCCACTTTACTGATGACCTACAACATCATTCCGCTGACGCAAGAGGACTATATGCGATTCATGGTCAATGTGTTCATGCCGATGTTGCAGAATATCGGCTTAACCAATGCGGGGGTGTGGCACACGGCGTATGGCAATTATCCGATGCGCTTGCTCGTGTTCGTCGCCGATGAGGACGCGCTCAAGCGCGCGTTGGCGAGCGAGACCTGGGGCGATATGGAAAGCAAATTGAAAACGTTCGTCGAAGATTACACGCTGCGCGTGGCGCCATTCCGTCCCGGTTTCCAGTTCTAAAAAAATAGGCGGCGACCTGTCAGGTCGCCTCGATTTTTTTACCAGCGCATCATACTGGCGAGCACTGCCGCGAGGAATAAGAGCGCGAGGTAGTAATTCGAATAGCGATACAAGCGGCGCGCAGTCGCTTTGGAGCGATCGCGTTGTAATTTTACCGCGAGGTACAACAACCATCCGCCGAGGACGAGCGCGGCGAGTAAATACCCCAACCCCAAAAGTTGCAACGCGAACGGCACGAGTGTGGTGATGACGAGACCGAGCGTGTAGAACACGATTTGCCGGCGCGTCGAATCTTCGCCTTGCGCGACCGGCATCATCGGCACCCCGGCGCGTTCGTAATCCTTTGTAACCATCAGCATCAACGCCCAGGTGTGTGGCGGCGTCCAGTGAAACACAATGAGGAACAGGAACATGGCGAGCACACTGATTTCGTTCGTCACTGCCGCCCAGCCGACGAGCGGTGGAATCGCGCCGGCAGCGCCGCCGATGACGATGTTTTGCGGCGTCGTACGTTTGAGCCACAAGGTATAAATGACGACGTAATAAAACAAACCGATGGAACTGAGCGCCGCGCTCAACCAGTTGACGAACAAACCCAGGACGAGCACGCCTGCCGCGCTCAACACCAGACCGAACACGAGCGCGTGCGTGGCGGCAATCGCGCCGCTGGGAATCGGACGACGCGCGGTGCGCCCCATCAACGGATCAATATCGCGGTCGGCGTACGCGTTGATCGCGCTCGCGCCGCTCGCGGTGAGCGCGCCGCCGAGTAACGCAAAGAACATGAGCGACCACGCGGGAATGCCGCGTTGCGCGATCAGCATCGCGCCCAGGGTCGTGCAGAGCAACAGAATGGTGACGAGCGGTTTGGTCAGCCAGAGATAATTACGCAGCGTATTCCCAATGCCGGGCGTGGTAGACGCCGGCGGTATCGGCGAATGAAATGTGGCGGGTTCAGGATCGGTCCGAATGTCGTTCACGCAGATAGACTCCCCTTGACGAATAAAGAAACCCTTCTGCCGCTGAACACAGGTATCGTGCCCGGTCGAGCGCAATGGGTCTAGCGGCATTATACTCTAACCGGCGCAGTTATTCAAAATGAGTATCGTATTCCTACGGAAGAACTATCACAACCGCGAAGATGCTTGAACGCGGATTCACGCGGATTTTCACGATCAGAAAAAAATCCGCGTCCAAATAATTTTGGTTGTGCCTACCCGGCATTATGAAACGACCCGCCGAGTTCTTTCAAACCCGGCGGGTCGTGTTTTTCCGGCTCACGTCATTTTGACGACGATGTCGCCGATGATGTTGGCGGCTTCGTCGCCGCGGTCGGCGGCATTCGAGAGATGCCGATAAATCTCGCGCATCTTGAGAATCTCCATAATATCTTCCACCGTTTTCGGTCCCTCGAATAAATCCGCCACCGCGGAGCGGTACACACTTTCGGCGCGATTCTCTAACGATTTGGCGCGCGTCGCGTGATCGAGCGCGACGTTGGGATGCGCTTTGATTTGTCCGACCGCGAGATGCAATTCCTCGGCGGCTTCGCGGAGGATGGACGCCATGCGTTGCAAATACAAATTGGGTTTGACGCCGAACGTCACCAATTCGTCGAGCGTGGTGTACCCGTAATCGAGCACGTCGTCAATCGTGCGCGAGAGCGCGAACAAATCCTCGCGATCAATCGGCGTGACGAACGAGCGGTTCAGTTCGTCAATCAAAATACGCCGGACTTCATCGGCTTCTTTTTCTAGCGCCTGCACGCGTTTGGCTTGCGCTTCATCGCCGTCTTTGAGATATGCTTCGAGCGCCTCCAAGCCCTGCTGTGTTTTTTCGGCTTGACTGTCGAGCAATTGCAAAAAGTCGCCTTGGTGTGAACGAAATGGATTGGTAATTTTCATCGAGTCGCCTTCATTTTGGAATGGGCGCTATTTTACTCCACTCGACTTGGAAATGCAAACAGACCTTCCAGGTTGGGTGTGCATAAGTTTTTGGGTGGTGAAAAAAACATGCGAAGGTTGAACGGCAATCCTATTTGAGTTGTCGTCAAAACCTTCGCAAGGTTGAGTGTTCCAAAATTTGACAGACACCCTTCCAGGTTTCGCGCAAGTGCCTGGAAGGTCTGTTTGCCAAACCACTACGCAGCGTTTTCCAATCGGAGAAACTCGCGCACGACTGCCGGATCGAAGTATACGCCGGCTTGTTCGCGAATATAGTTCAATGCTTTTTCGCGGGGCCACGCGGCGCGGTACGGACGATTGGAGCACAACGCATCCCACACATCCACGATCGCAAAGATGCGCGCCGCCAACGGAATTTCTGTCTCGCGCAATCCGCGTGGATACCCAGTGCCGTCCCATTTTTCGTGGTGACAGTATGGAATGTCCAACGCGTCGCTCAAGTACTCGATGGAGGACAACAGCGCGTAGGCGTACGAGGGATGCATCCGCATCGTTTCCCATTCGCTATTCGTCAACGGACCGGGCTTGAGCAGGATCGCATCCGGAATGCCGACCTTGCCGATGTCGTGCAACAGCGCGCCGCGCCGAATGTGCGGGAGCATGGTTTCGGGCACGCCCATCGCGCGCGCCAGCGTGACCGTGTGCTCGACGACGCGCCGCGTGTGCCCTTCGGTCTCGCGGTCGCGCAGATCGAGCGCGCGCGCCCAGCCCTCGATTGTCTCGTCGTACGCGTGTTGCAAATCCGCAAAGAGGCGCGCGTTTTCAATCGCGCTCGCGGCGGGATGCGCGATCAGTTCGAGTAACTCGGTGTCTGCCGGTGTAAAACGATTCGGCGTGTCGCTGTACGCTTGAATCATGCCGATGACGCTGGCTTGGGCGAGCAAGGGCACAAGCATCACGGTGTGCGTTAACGCGGCGGCGTGATTCAGCCCCATCAAACTGCGCCACACGCTGGTTGCCGGACCGTGGATGATGACGGAACGACGCGAGCGAATGGCTTGGTCTTCGGCGGCGTGTTCCGGCGTATCGAGTAGGAGCGGCGGTAGTGTAGAAACATCCACCGCACTGCCGTCCTGGATGCCGAACGCGCACGTGAGCTGGTCGCCCGCCGGCGTGACGAGGCAAATCAACATCGTCGTCACGTCAGGGAGTACCATCAACGCGGCGGTGACGGTGCGTTGATAGATCGTAGTGAGGTCGCGCGTCTCACCCAGTGTGTGTCCCAGTTTGTTGACGATGGCAAGTTCGCTCGCGCGCTGCGTGGTCTGTTCGTACAACCGCATCCGATGGATCGCGTTGCCGGCGATTTCGGCGAGCGTGGTCAACAGTTGGGTCTGCGCGGTGTTGAATTGACGCGGCGCGTCTACCGACGCGAACATCACGCCAATCGCTTGCAAGCCCGCGCACACCGGCACGCACACGCCGTTGCGCCCGGCGATTTGGCGCGCGCGCGCGCGTTCTAATGTCAGCGGATCGGACCCAAAGTCGCGCGAAAAATACGGTTCGCCCGAATCGAACACATGACCGCCGATTCCTTCGCCCGGCATGATAAAGTAATCGGCTTGGAGATCGCCGTACACACCATGTTGGTAGAGCGCGCCACGCGCGGGATCGTACAGCCATAAACTGGATTGGGTCGAGTCGAGCGCCTCCGCGGCTTCACGCAAAAAGAGCGGCACCATTGTGTCAATCGTTTGTGCGGTGCGCAACGCCGTCGAAATGCGATTGACGGCTTCCAGTTCTGCGAGCCGGCGTTTAGTTTCTTGAAACAGGCGCGCGTTCTCCATCGCGGCGGCGAGTTGACTCGCGAACAAGGTTAATAATTTTTCGTCCGGTTCGGTGAACGCGTCCGGGCGCGTGCTCAACACGGCGAGCGTGCCGCGCGGTGCGCCTTCGTGTTCGATGGGCACCCACAGTCCGGAACGGATTTGTGGATCCACGATCACATAACGCGGATCAGCGGAAACGTCGGGTACGTTGAGTGGCGCATGGTTGCTCAGGACCCAGCCCGAAAGACTGGACGCGCTGTCGCTAGAAAAGCAAACTTGGAGAAAGCGTTCTTCGATTTCCGGCGCATAGCCGATACTCAGTTCGACCCGGTCTTCGCCGGTCGCCGGATCCCAGCGGGCGAATCGCACGCGCTCGGCGCGCAATGCTTTCATCGCACTTTCGAGGAGCGCGCGCAGTTGCGCGTTCGGATCGAGCGCATGATTGAGCGCCAGCCCGGCGTGGTACTACCAGGCGAGTTGCTCCGCGCCTTGCTGCGTTTCGGCGAGCAAGCGCGCGTTGTGAATCGCGCTCGCGGCGTGTCCCGCAAACAAGGTGAGCAGGTCGGCGTCGGTTTGCGTGAACCGGCGCGTGCTCGGCGCGAATTCATTCACGGTTAACACGCCGATGAGCGCGCCGCCGTACAGCATTGGCGTGCAGATCAACGCCGACATTCCGATTGAATCGTATTGCGGCAGACGATCCGACATCGTCGCGTAATCGTTCGCGATGATCGTTTGGCGCGACGTCGCCACGCGCCCCACCAAACCCTCGTTCATTTTGCGGCGTACGCCAACATCCGAGAGGAATCTGGTTGACAATGCCAGTTCCAAATCATCGCGCGTTGCATCGTACAGATGAACCGAGCCGCTACTCGCGCCGAGCAACGCGACGGCGCGTTCGGTGATGGATTGGATGAGTATGGAGGCGTCATGTTGCGTGGCTAGATCGCGCGTGATGTCGGACAACGCGGCGAGTTGTTGCGCGCGCTGTTGCGTTTCGGCGTGCAGACGCGCATGATGCACCGCGCTCGCGGTTTGGCTGGCAAAGAGCGAGAGCAAACGGAGGTCGTTGTCGTTGAATTTACGCGTCGAAGGTGCTAGTTCCGCGACACCCAGGATGCCGATCAGTTCGCCGCTGTAGAGGATGGGCACCTGGGCGACCGCGCGTAGCGGCGCGGCGGCATATTCCGGACGACGATGTTCCCAGTGTTCATAGTCGTCTATGATCTGCGGCTGACGCGTCCGCACGACGAAGCCGGAGACGCCGGCGCTCGAGCTCAAATGCGTGTGGAGCGGAAAAGGTAAGCCGCGCCGCGTAGCGGTGATCAATTCATCGCGCGCCGAGTCGTACAAATAGATAACGCCGTCGGGCACGTCCAACGCGCGCATCACGCGCTCGATGATCGTATCGAGCAAGGGCGCCATCTCGGTTTGCCCGGCAAGGTCGCGCGCGGTTTCGTACAGCGCGGCGAATTCGCGCGCGCGTTGTTGCGTTTGTTCGAACAGCCGCGCGTTTTCGAGCGGTACGGCAAGATGCTGGGCGAACGTTTGCGCCAGTTGAACATCCGTCGCGTGGAACGTGTTCGGCAAATGGTGATCTATCATCAAAACGCCGATCATGCGTTGACCCGCGATGATGGGCACACCGAGAAACGCGCTGACGTGCTCGGCGCCTTCCACCCAAATCCAATCCGGATGTTGATGTACGTCCGGCAGGTTGACCGGCTGTTGATCGCGCATCATTTGCGCGAGGATGCGGCTATCCTTGAGCAAGGTTTTCGCCGCGCGGTTCGTTTCGAGTTCATTAGCATAGCCCATGCCCGCGATCAATTCCGGCGCGCCGTTCGCGTCGAACAGCAACACCGAGGCGGTGTCATTGGGAATCACGCGTTTGAGTTGCTCCAATATACTTTCAAGTAGCCCCGACAAATTGAGACTGGTGCTCACCGCTTGCGCGGCTTGGCGCAATATTTCCGATTGTGCGCGCGCGGCGCGTTCGGCTTCGAACAGGCGCGCGTTTTCAATTGCGAGCGCGGCTTGGTCGCCCAGTAAACCGAGCGTCTCCACCTCGGAGGGTGCTAAATCGCGCGGCGCTTGGAACGCGAGGTTCATCACGCCGACGACCTGCGCGCCGATCTTGAGCGGCAAACCGATAATGCTGCCGCGCCAATCGCGCGGTAGATCGGCGAAAAGGGGATGCTCTTTTTGTTCCCGTACAGAAATTATCTCGCCGCTCCGCGCGACCGAATAGGTCAAACCATTTTCGCGCGGCTCGGCAAACGGCGCGTCCAAAAAATCGTCCGCCGCGCGCGCCGCGCCGAAGATGAGTTTGTCATCGCGATACAAAAAGATGTGCGCGTTATTGAGGAGCGGGATCAAAGCAAACGCGCTGTTTAGAATCGAACGCAGAACACTCGCCAGATCGAGCGATGACGTGAGCGTGATCGTCGCGCGGCGCACGGCTTCGAGTTCGGCGGCGCGCGCGCGTTCGGCTTGATACAGACGCGCGTTTTCAATCGCGAGCGCGGCTTGATCGCCAAGGAGTTGCAACGCGCGGACGAACGCGGGATCGAACTCGCGCGGTTGCCAGTACGCGACGTTCATCACGCCGACGACGCGTTCACCGATCTTGAGCGGCAAACTGACAATCGAGCCGCCCCAGTCCGCATCGGTGTTGGTGTACAACGGATGCGTGCTGGTATGCGGAATGATGAACGGCAGACCAGTTTGCGCGACCGTGTACGTGACGCCGTCCCGACGCGGCTCTGCCCAGGGCGTTGTGCGCGCGATGTCGGCGTAACGCGCCGCGCCAAAGGAGAGATGGTCGTTTGCGAACAGAAAAACGTGCGTGTCGTTGGCGTCGCTGGCAAGCCGTAGGACGCCATCCAAAATCGAGTTGAGCACGGTCTTGAGATCGAGCGACGTGGTAAGCGTGATGCTGGCTTGGCGCACGGCTTCGAGTTCCGCCGCGCGGGCGCGGGTTTCTTGGAGCAGATGGGCTTGCGCGAACGCGAGCGCGATGTGGCGCGCCGCTTGTTCGCCGCGCGCGATCTCGTCCTCCGTAAAATGATGCGGCGAGTTGAAACCGATCAGCGCCGCGCCCAGTTTCCGGTTGTTCGCAATCAAGGGCAATCCCAGCATCGAACGCGTGGGATACGCGGCGGCGATGCGCGGCGCGATGTATGGCGTGTTGAACACGTCTTCGGCGACGAGGGGATGTCCGGCGCGCAAGACCGACTCGGTCATCGTCATTTCGCCCGGTTGCACGCGCACGCGTGAATATGTGTCACGCGATTCGGCGGAGGCGCTCGCCGGAATCGTGCGTTGATGTTCCGCATCCCAGACCGTGATGAAACACTCATCCGAATTGAGCATTCTGCCGAGTTGATCGGCGAGTGTTTGCGTGAGCGTGGCGAAATCCTGGGCGGCGAGCGCGGCGCGCGTAATATCGTTGAGCGCCGTGAGATATTGTTCGCGCGCGCGCAGCGTGTCCTCGGCGCGTTTGCGTTCGGTGATGTCCAGGTTGACGCCGAGAATGCCTTGAATCTCGCCCGCTTCGCGGACGGGCGAGATGATTTCAAAGTACGTGCAGCGCGCACCGTTCTGGATGTATTCCGCTTCGTCGGTGACGATTTCGCCGGCGAGCGCGCGCGTGTTGTTGGCTCGCCATTTCTCCAAGATGCCGGCAGGCAGGTCGAGTTCTTCGGGACACTTGCCGATGACGTTGCCCCAGTGCTGAAGCGAAGTGGAATTTTGCGCGATGTAACGTCCTTCGCGATTGCAGACCCAAAAATCGAACGGTAGGTTTTCGAACGCGGTCCGCAGACGCGCTTCGCTCGCGCGCGAGGATTCTTCGGCGCGCGCGCGGTCGGTCACATCGCGACATGTTAACACGATGCCCTGCATCGTATGGTTGTCGAGCAAGTTGTTGCCGATCACTTCGAGCACACGCCACGCGCCATCGCGATGGCGCACGCGCGCGTGGAGCGCGGTGTCTGCCGCGCCGGGGTGAGCGAGGCGATGTTCGAACGCGCGCGTCGTTTCGGGCAAATCATCGGGGTGAATGAAATCGAACACGCGCTTGCCCATCGCGTGATCGGCGCTGTAACCCAGTAGTCGTTCGGTAGATGGACTCGCGTATTGAATCGCGCCGGTCGGATCGAGGAGAAAGAACAGATCGGATCCTTGCTCGATGAACGCGCGAAATCGTTCTTCGCTCGCGCGCAGCGACGTATACAGGCGCGCGTTCTCAATCGCAATCGCGATGTGATTGGCGAATGCTTGGATCGCCGGCAGATCGGCTTGGCTGAGGTCTTGCCCGCTGATGAGCAAGACGCCGCGCGCTTGATCGTTCATCAGGATGGGCGCGCAAATGCCGGGATGTGCGGCGTAGGGATTGGCAATCGGCTTGACGACCGAACGGGCGATGGGTGGAATCATCTGCAGGACGCTATCCCAACTGCGCGGCGTCCAAATCGCTTTGCTTTTTACCAAGACCTGTTGGATGATTTCGACTTGCGTCGCCGGAAAACTAAAGCCCCGCATCTGCATGCCGGTCGCGCGTTCGATCTGCGCGATGACGCGCATCGCGCGGGGGGATTGCGCTAACGCGCGCACGACGAAATTCTCGCGCGTGGCGTCGAGCATGGCGAGCATCCCGTGGAGTCCCAACTCGACGATCTGTTCGCCGATGATCTGGCACACGTCCGTTTCGCTGCGCGCGCCGCGTTGCAGTATTTCGGCGGCGCGATTGAGCGCCTGCGAAAACTGGATTTGCCGCCGCGTCAGGTTGACGGATCGGTGTTTCGAACGATTCATGCGGTCCCTCTCGGTGTGCGCGCGCGAACGATTTTATTTGTCCGGCATAAACGCAGGACTGGCGCGCGGCGTCGCGTTACGCGTCGCCGACGCGTAGTTCATCGTTGTTTTGAAGATGCCGGGTCGTTTTATCTTGATACATCGCAGTGTCCGCTTCAATGATCGTGTGCGCCAGGTTGTTATCTGGGTTGGCGGTTGCCACGCCGAGCGAAAAACTGACCGGCAAGTTGGGATGGTTGGCGTTGTGCTGGTCGAGTGCGCGCCGCACGCGCGTCACGGCGCGTTGGGTTGCCACATCGTCCGCGCCGGGTAAGAGCACGGCGAATTCGTCGCCGCCGATCCGCGCGACGATGTCGTCGGCGCGAAACGCAGATTGCAACACCTCCGCCGCGCCGCGCAAGAGTTGATCGCCCGCCGCGTGACCGAGCGTATCGTTCGTTTGTTTGAGCCGGTCTATATCCACCATCACGATGCTGACCGGAAATTGTCGCCCGTTCGCCAATCGTTCGAGTTCCCTTTCAAAGTAGGCGCGATTGAAAATGCCGGTGAGCGTGTCGTGCGTGCTGGCGAATTGCAATTGCTCTTCCACGCGTTTGCGTTCGGTAATGTCCACATACATCGCGTACAGTCCGATGGTCTTGTGCTTGTGCAAGACGGGAATGCCATAGATCTCGACCGCCACGCGCGTGCCGTCTTGGCGTTGGCGCACGCTTTCCTCATGTACGGTATCGCCGCGGAGAATGCGGCGCGAGAAACGCGCGGCTTCGACGCGGTGACTCAGGGGGACGACGAGGTCGTTGATCGGTTTGCCGGCGATCTGACTGAACGTGAATTGAAAGATGTGTTCGAATGCCGCGTTGATGCGTTTGACGCGGTCTTGCTCGTCGAGCATCACAATGCCGACCGGCGCGTTTTCGAATAATTGCTCGAACATGACTTTTTCGCGCGCGAGTTCGTCTTGCGCGAATTTACGTTCGGTCACATCGCGGCTGATGCCGACGATGCCGATAATCTCGCCGCTGCCATCGTGCAGCGGCAGTTTGCTCGTGAGATGCCAGCGCACCGATTCGGTGCGGCGATCCATCGCCGTCTCTTCGGTGTCGAGGACGGGTTTGCCGGTGTGAATGACATGCTGTTCGTTGGCGGAAAACCGCGCGGCTTGATGCTCCGGAAAAAAGTGGAACGCGGTCTTGCCGAGCGCCTCTTCTTGGCGCGTCGCGCCGAGGGATCGCAAATGCGCGGGATTGTTCAGGAGGTACCGCCCGGCAGTGTCTTTGACGTAGATGAGATCGGGCAAGTTTTGGATCACCGTGCTGAACAACGCGCGTTCGTTCGCGAGGGCTTGTTCGACGTTTTTCCGTTCGGTCACATCTTGTGCGCCGCCGTAAAGATGAACGACGCGCTGTTCGGCGTCACTCCAGATTGGTCGGACATAGTGACGCACCCAACGGACCGCGCCGTCTGGGGTAGCCACGCGATATTCGTCCACGCGCGCGGTGCCTGCGAAAACGTCGCGGTCGCGCGCTTGCATCAGCGGCTGGTCGTCGAGGTAAACGGCGGGCAGGATCGCGTCCAGCGTGTTGAGTTGGGCGGTCGAGTAGCCAAATGTTTTTTGAAACGCCTCGGTAATCCATTCGATGGTCATCGTACGGTCGGGATGGACGCGACCCGAGTATGCAAAATCGGAGACGAGTTCGGAAATGATGCGATAACGCTGTTCGCTCTCGCGTAGTTTGCGGTCGGTGGCGTGTTTGTAGAGCGCCATTTCAATCGCCGTGTAAATCTCGCGTGTTTGAAACGGCTTGACGAGATACCCAAAGGGGTCGGTGATCTTGGCGCGATGGAGCGTCTCGTCGTCGTCGTGCGCCGTGGTAAAAATGACCGGGATGTCGAGCTGTGCGCGAATTTGGTCTGCGGCTTGAATGCCATCCATCGCGCCGCGGAGGTTAATGTCCATCAACACCAGGTCGGTGCGTTCGGTTTGCGCGATGCTGACCGCGTGTTCGCCGAACCCGACACTGCCGACGACCGTGTAGCCGAGGCGGGTCAAGCGCAGTTCCAAACTCTTCGCGGCGATGACCTCGTCCTCGACAATCAAAATGCGCGCGTTTGTCATACTAATTCCTCTCGGTCAAACCGAACCCATCGCGCGGGTATTCGGGTGGCGCTGGAAACGTAATTGCCCAAGCGGTGCCCGGTTCGGCGAGAAGGCGGAGTTCGCCGCCCAGTTGTTGCGCGAACAAGCCGACGAGTTGCAAGCCCAGTGTGTGGGGATGTTGCCAATTGAAACCCGGCGGCAAGCCGACGCCGTTATCGCGTACGTGCAGGGTGATCGAATCCGTGTGATGCTTTAACGTCACAGCGATTCGCCAATTTTCGCGGGGCGGCGGCGCGGTGTCGGTAAACGCATACTTGAACGCGTTCGTCATCCATTCGTTGATGATCAAGCCGCACAACGTCGCCGTGTCGAGATTGAGGATCACCGGGTCCACCTGCACGAGCACATCCACGTCGCCGTCGGGCGTATGCGCGGTCTGCAAATAGCTGATCAGATCATGGATGTAATCGGCGATTTGGATGCGTTCTAAATTCGGTGATTGATACAACGTTTCGTGCAGCAACGCCATCGCGTGAATGCGTTTTTGACTTTCGATGAAGGCGTCTTGCGCTTGCGTGTCCGCTGCCATGTTGGCTTGCAGTTCGAGCAATCCCGCGACGACGTTCAGATTGTTCTTGACACGGTGATGAATTTCGCGGAGCAAGACTTGCTTTTCGCGCAACGCGGCGCGGACTTGGGCTTGGGCGTCTGGGCAATCGCTGTGCTCGCGTAGAATGACGAGGTGTTTGCCGGGCACCGTGTTGGCGACCGCGCGATATTCGACATCAATCACGCGTCGCGCTTTGGTCACCAATTGATAATCGCCGCGCGTCGCGCGCCGCATCGTCAAGGCATGCAACAACGCGCGCGCCGTTTCGGCGTGCGCGCTGGGGGTGAGCTCGAGCATGGACAAGCACACTAGTTCGGCGCGGGAATAACCCAGGAGCGCGCACGCCGCGCGATTAGCGTCCACGCAACGTCCGCGGTTGTTAAGCACGAGGCAGGTGTCGAAGGTGTGGTCGAAAAGCGCGCGCGCGGGGTGCGGGCGCCGGTGTGACTTGCTCGAAGTGA
This sequence comes from Chloroflexota bacterium, assembly GCA_016219275.1. Lineage (NCBI taxonomy): Bacteria > Bacillati > Chloroflexota > Chloroflexota bacterium. Next base: position 157,028 of record JACRBM010000054.1, on the reverse strand, counting down.
CGCGCGTGTTCACGCTCGGAATGCGGGTCGTGCGTTTGATCGGGTGAGCCATCGAATTCCTTTGGTCGCGTGCGCGTGGCGAAGCGCGCTCGACGAGTCGTTGCCGCTACTTGACGCGGCAACATTCTAGCGAAAAGCGCGTCAAGCGTCAATAGTTCCGCTGTGTCGCTGGGCGACTTGTCAGATTCTTTTTCTCGCGCTATACTGTTCGTGTTGCCGTGATGCAATCACGAGACCACATTCGCGCGTCCAAGGAGGGAATCGCAATGAGAGCAGGTCTTGACCGGTCCGAAGGTATTTGCTTTTTGAAGCGAATGCGTTCGGACGTTTTGTTTTTTAGAGCACGTGGTAAAGGAGGCACATGAATCGCGCCGTTAACATTGTGGGAGTCGGGTGGAGCGGTTTTCGCGCGATTTCGCCGGAGGTGTCATACAAGGAGATGACGTTCGACGCGGCGACGCGCGCCTACGCAGATGCGGGGATTGATCCGCGTAACGATGTCCAAGGATTCGTCACCGCGGCGGAGGATTATCACGAGGGTACGAGCATTTTCGATGAATACACGCCGGATCAACTCGGCGCAGTGTTGCGTCCGATGCACACGATTACCGGCGACGGTTTGCACGCATTGGCGGCGGCGTACATGAACATCGCGTCCGGCTTGATGGATGTCGTCGTCGTTGAGGCGCATAGCAAAGCGTCGAACATTCTCACGCTTCCGCACATCACCGCGTTCGCGGAAGACCCGACGTTCGAACGACCGCTCGCGTTGAATCCGCTCGCGCTGGCGGGACTCGAAATGCAAATGCTGATGAGCGCGGGACGATTCACGCTGGAACAGTGTGCGGCGGTCGTCGCGAAAAACAAGAACAACGCGCTCGCGAATCCGTCGGCGGTGCATGGCGCGGCAATTGGTCGCCAAGCCGCGCTCGAATCTGAATTGCTCGCGTCGCCGGTGACGCGCTTGATGACCGCGCCGCACGCGGACGGCGCGATTGTGTTCGTGCTTGCCGACGCTGACACGTCTAAGCGACTCAAGGGTAAACCGATTTGCATTCGCGGCATCGGCTGGGCGAACGATACGCCCGCGCTCGACTCGCGCGATTGGATGGACACGCGCTACGCGCGCAATGCCGCCAAAATGGCGTACCGCGTCGCGGGCATTCGCCATCCGCGCACCGAAATTGATTTCGCCGAAGTGGACGACACGTTCGCGCACAAGGAATTGCAGCACCTCGAAGCGTTGAATCTCGCCGAGCCAGGTCGCGCCGGTTGGTGGACGGCGTCCGGCGGTACCGAGCGCGGCGGCGAATTTCCGGTGAACCCATCCGGCGGCGCGCTCGGTGAAGGTTCGCTGCTCGATGCGACGGGATTGGCGCGCGCGCTCGAAGTCGTGTTGCAATTGCGCGGCGACGCGGGCGGGCGTCAGTTACACAAGGCGAAAACTGGGTTGGCGTTTGCCTGGCGCGGCTTGCCGACGACTAGCGGCGCGCTCGCGATTCTAAGCGCGTAGTTTTTCACCACAGAGAACACGGAGACCACAGAGATGGGAGAAAAAGAAGAGATCAATCTCTTAACGCGTACGATCATCGGTGCGGCGATTGATGTGCATCGAGCGCTTGGTCCAGGGCTACTCGAATCTGCGTACGAGACATGTCTCGCTTTTGAACTAGGCGAACGTGGGTTAAAGTTGGAACAGCAAAAGCCACTCCCACTCGTCTACAAGCGGGTGAGCCTTGAATGTGGTTATCGCCTTGACCTGTTGGTTGAAGGCAAAGTGGTTGTCGAGATCAAATCAGTTGACCGTCTATTGCCGATTCATCAAGCCCAAGTGATTTCCTATCTCAAGCTAGCTCAATGCAAGGTCGGTCTGCTGATCAATTTTAACAACCAGGTTTTGAAAGATGGTGTGGTTCGAGTAATCAACGGATATTTTTGATTTCTCTGTGCCCTCTGTGACCTCAGTGGTGTAATTTCAGGAGGATTGACAAATGGGAATGCGACGAGTTGCAGTTGTTGGCGCGGGGATGACCAGGTTCGTGCGCCGGTCACTTGAAACCGGGCGCGAGCTTTGCTGGGAAGCCGCGAGCAAGGCGCTCGAATCGTGCGAGTTGACGATTGACCAAATTGATGCGGTCGTCGCGGGCACCGCGCCCGATGCATTCGACGGCGTGCATATGAAGAGTGAGTGGTTCTCAGATGGCGCGGGCGCGTGGGGCAAACCGTTTATGCGCGGGTACGTCGGCGGCGGCACGGGTGTGTTCGCGCCGGCGCAAGGGTGGTATCACGTTGCGTCCGGCTTGTTCGATACGTGCTTGGTCGTGTGCGAAGAAAAAATGTCGCCCACACAACCTCATCCCCAAGCCGCGTTCAATTCGATTTTCGATAATTTCACCGAGCGCGCCCTGGGTCCGAACTTGCTTTGGATTTTCGCACTTGAAATGAACGCGTACATGACGCGGTACGGAATCAAGAAAGAAGATATCGCCCAGGTCGCGGTGAAAAATAAACGCAACGCCGCGGATCATCCCGCGTCGTTGCTGGGTGACCGCAACATCACGGTGCAAGATATTTTGAATTCCGAAGTGATGGCATGGCCCGTCCAACGTCTCGATGTGTCGCCGATCACGGACGGCGCGGTCGCGGTCGTGCTCGCGGCGGAACCGGTCGCGCGGCGATTGACGAACAAGCCGGTGTGGGTCGAAGGCGTCGGCTGGGCGCTCGACACGTCGTACTGGACGAATCGCGATCTAGCGTACCCGACGTATGTCGAAGAAGCCGCGCGCATGGCGTACAAGATGGCAGGCATCACCGAGCCGCGCAAGCAGATCAACATTGCCGAGCCGTACGATCCGTTCGATTACAAGGAATTGCATCACCTCGAAGGATTGATGCTGTTCCCGAAAGGCGGCGCGCCGCAAGCAACCTCGGACGGGATCACGCAACGCACCGGCGATTTGCCGGTGTGTCCATCGGGTGGCTTGCTCGGCGTGGGCAATCCCATCGCGGCGGCAGGGCTGATGAAAATCGCGGAACTGTTTTGGCAGTTACGCGGCGAAGCCGGCGCGCGCCAAGTGCCAGGCGATCCGCGTCGCGGCGTCGCGCAAGCGTGGGGCGATTTGATGCAAGTGGGTACGGTTGTGGTGATGGGCAAGTGACATTTCCCTCATTTCCTTGTAAGTGGCGAGGGAATCGAGGGAAATGAGGGAACTTGGAGGATGAGGATGAAACATCTCGTATATCCAACCCAGGGTTTACACGAAGACGATTTCAAGCAAGGCAAGGTGCTGACGGAAACATGGCACGTCAAAGCGGAGTACGCGTGGGATACCGGTGTGGCGATTGGGCGTTATCTCGCCGAGTTGAAGAACGGACGACTCGTCGGACGCAAATGTCTAAAGTGTAATCGCGTCCTGGTTCCACCGCGCATGTTTTGCGAATTGTGTTTTCGTCCGACGGATGAATGGGCGCCGGTGCAAGATACCGGCACGATCAAAACATTTTCGTTGTGCTATGTGCGCTGGGATATGGTACGACTGAAAGAGCCGGAAATCCCAATCGTGCTCGATCTCGACGGCGCGTCGCGCGGGATTGGCATCATGCACAAACTCGGCGAAGCCGACCCCAAGTCGGTGCGCATCGGGATGCGCGTGCAAGCCGTGTGGAAACCGGCGGACGAGCGCGAGGGCAGCATCAACGACATTCGGTACTTCAAGCCCATCTAATTTTCAATTGACGATTTTCGATTTGCGATTGTTCATTCGAAAATTGAAAATTGAAAATTGAAAATCGAAAATCTGAAATTCGAAATGGAGTTGAGATGAGTTTATTGCATACACTCGAACATCCGACCGACGCGCGCGCGCTGCGGGGCGACTTGCCGTTGTATCATCGTTACACGGCAGGTGTCGCTGGCGAACGCTTTTTGCGCGCGTTGAAGGACGAAGGAAAAATCTACGGCGCGCGATGTCTAAAGTGTGGGTACGTCTACGTGCCCGCGCGGCTGTACTGCGAACGGGATATGGCGCATCTGGACGATGCGACCTGGGTCGAGGTTGGTCCGACCGGCGAACTGGTGTCGTTCAGCGCGGTGTACGTGAATCTCGACGGCGAACGCGTGGACAAGCCGCAATGGGTTGGCTTGGTGCGACTGACCGGCGCGTCCGGCGTGACGATGCACTATCTTGACGAAGCCCCGGCGCAAGGATGGCGCATCGGGATGAATGTGCGCGTCGTGCTCAAGCCGCCGAGCGAACGCGTTGGCTCGATTCGCGATATCGCGTATTTCAAGCCAGAGTAACCCACGCATCTTTATCAGAAACCAGGTTTCCCCGAAGGGAAGAAACCTGGTTTCTGTTTCCAACCATTTTTCAGATATTTGTCGCATGGCTACCGGTCGGGGCGATTGAAACACCTACACTGCACCAAACGCAGTGCGATGCAAGTGTCGCCTTTGGCGGGCGTTCCGCCGAGCGTCCACCTCCGTGGATGCGGATTCGCCCGCGTAGGCGGGCGACCAGCCGCTGGCTCATGCGGGGCAATTTCAATTGCCATGTCTTGTTTTCACGGCGATTCATCGCGCAAACGCGCCATTTCGTAACAGTCCACGTACTTGCCATCGCGAAACGCGTACTGGCGCAAGGTGCCTTCGATGGTGAACCCAGATTTTTTGTACAAACGAATCGCCGGTTCGTTGTCGGTGAACACGGTGAGATCGAGCCGCACGAGGTTTAGCCACTTGAACGCGAAATCAATCGCGGCATTCATCAACGCGGTACCCACGCCTTTGCCTTGCCAATCATCGCGCACCGCCATCCCAATTCCTCCCACGTGCCGCCGACGCGGCGAATTCGGAAAAGTGTGCAATCCCAATTGCCCGACGAGTTCGTTATCCACGCACGCGACGAAACTGTACATTCCTTCGGGTGGTTCGGCGAGTCGTTTGCGCCACAGCTCGAGTGAAGGGAATGGCAATTGGACTGTGCCCCAAATTACTTTTGGTCCGGCGAAGACGCGGCGGACCGCTTCGTAATCACTGGGTTCCGCACGACGAATAGTGATGTTCATGCTTGCCTCCTCGTTTGCTCGCGAGTATAGCCCGAATGTGTTCGAGCGTCAACGTGCAAGCGCCGTTTCACTTTTTCGCCACTTGGAGTAGAATGGGATTAGGAAATTTTGCGACAGTCGGTCATCTGGTATCGGCGGTTGCATCGAGGTGAAACAATGGCACATATCGTCGTCGTCGGGAGCGCGAACACCGACATGGTTTTGCGATGCGACCGTTTGCCGCGCGCAGGCGAAACCGTCCTGGGTGGTGATTTCACGATGGCGCAGGGCGGCAAGGGCGCGAACCAAGCCGTCGCCGTGGCGCGCCTGGGTATGCCGATCACATTCGTCACGCGCCTGGGTCGCGATACGATGGGTAATCGCGCGGAAGCGAGTTATCTGAACGAAGGCATTCAGTGCGACTATATTTCGCGCGATGATACTGCCGCGTCCGGCGTCGCGCTGATCATGGTGGACGCGTCCGGCGAAAATCTCATCGGCGTTGCGCCGGGCGCGAACGGCACGCTCGCGCCGGAGCACATCGCGCAAGCCGAATCCGCGATGCGCGCGGCGAATGTGTTGCTCGTCCAATTGGAGATTCCGCTCGACACGGTTCGCGCGGCGGTGCAACTCGCGTGTAAGTGGAACACGCGCGTGATTCTCAATCCCGCGCCCGCGCGCGACCTGCCCAGCGACTTGATCGCCGATGTCATTCTCACCCCGAACGAGCACGAACTCGCGCAAATCACCGGCATCGCGGAGGCGGAACTTGCGGCGAAGCATTTGATCGCGCAAGGCGCGCGCGCGGTGATCGTGACGCTGGGCGAGCGCGGCGCGTTGTTGGTGACCGCGATGCAAGCGCGGCGCATTCCCAGTTTTCCGGTCAACGTGGTGGACACGACCGCGGCGGGCGACGCGTTCAACGGCGGACTCGCGGTTGCGCTCGCGCGCGGGGATGATTTGCCGGACGCGGTGCGGTACGCGAGCGCGGTCGGCGCGCTTGCCGTCACGCAATTCGGCGCGCAACCGTCACTGCCGACCGCCGCCCAAGTCGCCAAATTACTGAGCGAGGCAAGCGCCGCGCAATGAGTGACCATGACTCGCGCACGCTCACGCGCAATTTCACGTTCAATATTCTCGACGGCGCGTTTTTCGGTTTGGGGATTGGCTTTGGTTCGTTCGTCACCGTCCTTCCGTTGTTCGTCAGTCAACTCACCGATTCGGCGTTGCTGATTGGTTTGATTCCGGCGATTCACGCGGTCGGTTGGCAATTTCCGCAACTGCTCACCGCGCAACATGTCGCGCGGCTGGGCTATTTCAAACGCATGGTCGTTCTGCGAACTCTGCATGAACGCGTGCCGTACTTGTTTCTCGCGCTGATCGCGTGGTTCTTGCCGTCGCTCGACCGCACGCTCGCGCTCGTGCTGATTTACCTGATGCTGATTTGGCAGGGCGTGGGCGGCGGCATCACCGCGACGGCGTGGCAAGCCATGCTCGCGAAAATCATCCCCGCAAACCGCTTGGGTTCGCTCTATGGCTTGCAAGCGGGCGCGGCGAATTTGCTTGCGAGTGGAGGCGCGATTGTCGCGGGACTCGTGCTCGAACGCGTCGCGCCGTCCTCCAATTTTGCGTTATGCTTCATGCTTACCCTTGCCGCGATGGCGCTCTCCTGGGTCTTCCTCGCGCTGGTGCGCGAAGAACGCCAGCCGCCGGTCCCGCCCGTCGTCGCCGAGCGCGATTACTCGCGTCACCTGGTCGAGATTTTGCGGCGCGATAAAAATTTTTCCTGGTTTCTTATCGTTCGCATGGTTTCGCAAGTTGCGTTGATGGCGTATGCGTTTTTCACCGTCTACGCTGTGCGGCGTTTTAACGCCAGCCCGGAATTCGCCGGCTGGTTGACGGCGGTCTTTACCGGCTCGCAGATTCTGGCGAACCCGATCCTGGGTTGGCTCGGCGATCACTGGACGCACCGCGGCGCGATGACCCTGGGCGCGTTCGCCGCGATCGCGAGCGCGTTGCTCGCGTTCCTTGCGCCCGACGCGACCTGGTTTTTTCCGGCGTTCATTTTCGCCGGGATTGCGAATGTCGCGTTCTGGACCGTGGCGATGCCGATGATTCTCCAATTCACGGACGAGAAAAATCGCGCGTCGTACATCGGTCTCGCGAACACGCTCATCGCGCCGAGCACCTTTCTCGCGCCGATCGTGGGTGGTTTGCTTGCCGACGCGTTCGGTTATCCCGCCGCGTTTGCAACCGCGTTGCTCGGCGGCATCGCCACGCTCGTCGTCTTGCAATTCATCTTGCGCGATCCGACGCGTGAAACGGAAAATATTGGACGCGGATAAACGCGGATAAAATCAATCTGTGTTTATCTGTGATTTGTATTGATCTGCGTTTGTCTGTGTTGGTCGTCCCAAGATAAAAATGCGCAATTCCGACATGCTCACTTTCATCAATTTGCTGCGCGCGAATCCGAATGTCGCCGCGTGGCAGACCCAGCCCGCGCGCGCCGCGCGTTTCGTCGCGTTCCCGGATGATGAACATCCCGCGCTTGTCGAGTCGCTGCGCGCGCGCGGCATCACCGCGTTGTACACGCATCAAGCGACCGCGTGGCAACGCGCGCGCGCAGGCAAGCATCTCGTCGTCGTCACCGGCACGGCGAGCGGCAAGACGCTTTGCTACAACTTGCCGGTGCTCGACGCGTTGCTGCGCGATGAAACCGCGCGCGCGTTGTATCTATTTCCGACGAAAGCGTTGGCGCAAGATCAACTCTCCAACCTCCAGCTTCTAACTTCCAACTTCCAATTTCCAATTTCCACCTACGACGGCGACACTCCGCAACACACGCGCGCGACGATTCGCAAAAACGCGCGCATCATCGTCAGCAATCCGGATATGCTTCACACCGGCATTCTGCCGCACCACACGATCTGGGCGGAATTTTTTCGCAATCTGCGTTTCGTCGTGATTGACGAGATGCACGCGTATCGCGGCGTGTTCGGCTCGCACGTCGCGAACGTGATGCGACGATTGAAACGCGTCTCTGCGTTTTACGGTTCGTCGCCGCAATTCATTCTTACGTCCGCGACGATTGCGAATCCGCAAGAACTCGCCGAGCGATTAATCGAAGAGTCGGTCGAGTTGCTTGACGACGATGGCGCGGCAAAGGGCGAAAAACATTTCGTCATCTACAATCCGCCAGTTGTGAATCGTGCGGTCGGCATTCGGCGCAGTGTTGTGCTTGAAAGTGTGACGCTGACCCAGGATTTGCTCAAGCGCGATGCGCAGACGATTGTGTTCGCGCGCGCGCGGCGCACGGTCGAGGTGATGTTGCGATACCTTGCCTCACCCTCAACCCCCCAGCCCCCTTCCCCCTCTCCCGATGAACTGAATCGGGAGAGGGGGAAGGGGGTGCCGAAGGCGGGGGATGGGGGTGAGGAAGTTCGCGGCTACCGCTCCGGCTATCTCCCCGCGCAACGCCGCGAGATCGAGCGCGGCTTGCGCGACGGTTCGGTGCGCGTGGTCGTCGCGACGAACGCGCTCGAACTGGGCATTGACATCGGTGGGATGAGCGCAGCGGTGCTCGTCGGTTATCCGGGGACGATTGCCGCGACGCGCCAACAAGCCGGGCGCGCGGGTCGTGGCGATGATGTGTCGCTCGCCGTGCTCGTCGCGTCCGCCGATCCGCTCGACCAATTTCTCGCGCATCATCCCGATTATGTATTTGCGCGTTCGCCGGAATCCGCGCTCATCAACCCGGACAATTTGTTGATTCTGCTTCAGCATCTCAAATGCGCCGCGTTCGAAATGCCGTTTCGTGACGGTGAATCGTTTGGGCGCGTGGACGCGGCAAGAGTGCGCGAGTTTCTCGAATTTCTGCGCGATGCCGGCACGTTGCATCAATCGGGTGAAAAATATTTTTGGATGGCGGACCAATATCCGTCCGATTCGATCTCACTCCGGAGCGCATCGGCGGAGACGATTGCGTTGCAAGCAACCCCTCCCGCACCCTCCCCTGAAGGGGAGGGACGGGGAGAGGTCATCGGCGAGGTGGATCGCGCGAGCGCATTGTGGATGGTGCATCCGCAAGCGATTTATTTGCACGAGGGGCAATCGTTCGTCGTCGAGCAACTCGATCTCGATCAAGGTATCGCGCGCTTACAACCGACGGATGCGGATTTTTACACCGACCCGCAAAAAGAAACCCAGGTTCAACTGCTCGATAAACTGGCGGAAGCGGAAACGCATGGCGCGACCAAAGCGCACGGCGAGATCGCGGTGACGACCCAGGTTGTCGGTTATCGCAAAATCAAATGGTTCACGCACGAAAATCTCGGCGCGGGGCAAGTGATGTTGCCGCCAACCGAACTGCACACGACTGGTTACTGGCTCGCGGTGGACGATGCGACGGTCGCGCACTTGCGCGACGAGGGGTTATGGTCGAACGCGCCGAACGATTACGGACCCGACTGGGACGCGCTGCGCGAACGCGTGCGCGCGCGAGATCGTTATCGTTGCACCGGTTGCGGCGCGCCGGAGCAAGGGCGCGTGCACGATGTGCATCATCGTATTCCGTTTCGCGCGTTCGCCTCGCGCGCGGAAGCGAATCGCCTAGAGAATTTGACGACGCTGTGCCACAACTGTCATCGCCGCGCGGAACTCGCGGTGCGAATTCGCAGTGGACTTGCTGGGGTCGCGCACGCGCTCGGTCATCTCGCGCCGCTATTCCTGATGTGCGATGCGCGCGACATTGGCGTGCATTCCGATCCGCAATCGCCGCTGGCGGAGGGCAAGCCGACGATTGTGATTTACGATCAAATCCCGGCGGGCATTGGTTTCAGCGAGCGCTTGTTTGAACTGCACGACGAGTTGATCGCGCGCGCATACGACCTGGTTTTGCAATGCGAGTGCGAGGACGGCTGTCCCTCGTGCGTCGGACCTGGAGGCGAGCAGGGGTACGGAGGCAAGAAAGAGGCGAGGGCGTTGTTGGAGGCGCTGAAGGATTGACGTGTCCTAGGAATGATGATTTTCATTTCTAGCGCTGGAAATTTTCGGCGGAAGTCGGTTGACGCATCGTAGAATCGGTGATTTGCTTTCGAGTGTCGCAGAAAAATAGAAAGGTGATGTATGCTCAACTTGCTTGACCGAATTACGATTGACCCACAGATTTGTCATGGGAAACCGGTTATCCGGGGTCAGCGTTACCCGGTCGAAACCATGCTTGAATTGATGAGTGGGGGAATGACCATAGACGAAATCCTTGCGGACTATGAAGATTTGACGCGCGAGGATTTGCTTGCCGTACTTGCATTTGTTACACGTTTGAAATTATTCAATGAAATCCTTCCACATGTTTCCCCCGATTTGCCCCTGCCCGTGTGAGCAAACGACTCGACCAAACGCGCCAGATTGCCTGTGTGTGATGGGCGCTCCACAAAAAACCCGGAGACAGTCACCTGTCTCCGGGTTTCCTTTTCTCTCCATCGCGCTAGGCGAGGTTCTCAAAAATTCGCGCCGCGCCCACGCTTGGCGCGCCGCCGATGCACATTGTCACTACCGACCTTGGGAAAAGATTTGGAATCCGAGACCTGTCAGGTTTTCAAAACCTGACAGGTCTAGTTCAAGAAGCGAATCCCAACCTCTCCATCGCGCTACGCGAGATTCTCGAAAATTCCCGCCGCGCCCATTCCACCACCGATGCACATCGTCACCATGCCGAACTGCGCGTTGCGCCGTTTCATTTCGCCGATGACCTGCACCGTCAGTTTCGCGCCGGTCGCGCCGAGAGGATGCCCCAGTGCAATCGCGCCGCCGTTGACGTTCACGCGCTCCTCGTCCATCTCGAGTTCGTGCACGACGGCGAGTCCTTGTGCCGCGAACGCCTCGTTCAACTCGATGAGGTTGATATCGTTGAGGTCGAGTCCCGCGAGTTTCAACGCTTTCGGAATGGCTGCCACCGGACCGATGCCCATTAGTTCCGGCTGTACGCCGCCGACTGCGTAGGATCGCACGCGCACGAGTGGTACGAGTCCGAGTGATTCGGCTTTTCCGCGTTCCATCACGACGACCGCCGCCGCGCCATCACTCATCTGCGACGAGTTGCCCGCCGTGATCGTGCCGCCTTGCTGAAACGCGGGCTTGAGCGCGGCAAGTGCATCGAGCGACGTGTCACGACGCGGACCTTCGTCCACGTCAAAAACAAACTCCTGGGATTGCGCCTTGCCGTTATTCACTTCGACGATTTTCACGTCGAGCGGCACGGTCTCTTCCTTAAACTTGCCCGCGCCGATTGCCGCTGTCGCGCGTTGATGGCTTCGCAGTGCGAACTGATCCTGGTCTTGGCGCGAGACGCCGTACTGGCTCGCGACATTTTCCGCGGTCAAGCCCATGCCCAGGTACGCGCCGGGATATTCTTGCGCGAGGTATGGGTTCGGCGCAAAGTGAAAGCCCGCCATCGGCACCATACTCATCGTCTCCGCGCCGCCGGCAATAATCACATCACCCCACCCCGCGATGATTTGTTGCGCGGCGAGCGCGATCGTCTGCAAGCCAGACGAGCAATAGCGATTGACCGTCATCGCGGGAATCGTGTACGGCAGTCCCGCGCGCAGAACAACCGAGCGCGCCATGTTCAATCCTTGTTCGCCTTCGGGAAACGCACAACCCAGGATTACATCATCCACATCTTCCGGTTTGAGCGCCGGTGCGCGTTGCAATGCGGCGTTGACCACTGCCGCGCCCATATCTTCAGGTCGTGTCGTCCGCAGTTTGCCGCGCGGCGCTTTGCCGACCGCGGTGCGGGCGACGGAAACGATTACTGCTTCACGCATGTTGCCTCCAATTGCAAATTGCGAATTAGGAATTGCGAATAAAAAATGTTCGCAATTTGATTATCGCAATTTGATATTCTTATTTTGTTCGTTTTGATTTTTGTTGTGCGATAGTGGTTACCAGTAACGCGATGATCTCATCGAGCAAGGCGAGACGATGGTCAAGCACTTTATCGGTCAGTAAATGCCGCGCGCGTAGATACCAGCCCTGAGTCTCGCGCGCCGAGCCAAGCGCAAATTTCAAGAATCGTGCGTAATCGGCTCCCAGTCCCCGTCCATACCCTTCCTCGATGTTCGCACTGATCGAACCAGCGCTGCGAATGATTTGCTCCTCGATGGCGCGCCCGCGTCGCTCTTTCTCCAACTTTTCGCAGTCGAACCACACGAGATCGTACATGAACAGCGCCTTGGGATACGCGACAAAATTCCAAAGCGGATTCTTGCGAATGCGTTGTGGAATTGTTGCTTGCCATGTTTCAAACGAAGTCGGTCGAGTTCCCATTTTGTTCCTCCGTGAGTGATATAGTGCAATTCCTAATTCGCAATTCGCAATTCGCAATTTCTAATTCCTCAACGGCTTGCCCGTACTCAAGAAATGCCAAATCCGCTCGCGCGTTTTCTCTTCGCCGCACAGCGAGATGAATGCCTCGCGTTCGAGATCGAGGATGTACTGTTCGTCCACCCAGGTCGGCGCGGTGAGACTGCCGCCGCACAAGACGTACGCGAGTTTCTCGCCGATCTTGGCGTCGTGTTCCGAGATGTACTTGCCCTTTACCATCGAGTAAATGCCGATGCGTAGCGCGGCGAGCATTCGTTCGCCCGCGGCGTAAATGATTTTACCGCGCATCGGCGGACGATACCCGTGCGCGACGAGTTCGAGCACCATGCGTTTCGCTTCCGCGATTTGTTGATCGCGGCTCATCACGATGCGGTCGGTCGCGCCGAGAAAGCCCATCTGCCGCGCTTCCTCCGCGCTCGTCGCGACCTTTGCCATGCCAATCGTTTCAAAGACGCGTTGCAAAAAGGGAAGCGGGTCCACGTTTGGCGTTTGCATCGCCGGCGCGACGATGCGGCGCAACAATTCCTTGCAACCGCCGCCCGCCGGAATCAAACCCATCCCGACTTCGACGAGACCGATGTACAGTTCACCGTGCGCGACTGTACGCGCGCCTTGCATCGCGACTTCAGCGCCGCCGCCAAAGGTGTAACCGAATGGTGCGGTCACCACGGGCTTGGCGCTGTACCGTGTTGCCATCAAGAATCCTTGCAGCGCGCGCGCGATGCGATCAATCTCATCCCACTTTTGGTCGTTCGCCGCAAGTCCGATCATCATCACGTTTGCGCCCGCGCAGAAATGTTCGCCCTGATTGCCGATCACCAAGCCGGCGAAATTCTGGTTCACCTCGTCGAGCGCGGCTTGCGCGATTTCGATGATGCTCTCGTCGAGCGCGTTCATCTTGGTATGGAATTCGAGACACGCGACGCCATCGCCGAGGTCAATCAACGACGCGCCGTCGTTTTGTTGAATGACGTTTTGATTCCGCAACAAAACCACTTTGGGATTCGTCGGCAGTGGGCAGTACCCTCTTGATTTCGGATCGTAGTACTGACCGTCTTTGTAAAAACTGGGATGCCCAGTTGCGAGCATCTCTTTCACCCACGCCGCGACCTGGATGCCTTCGCGTTCCATCCGCGCGACGGTGTCGGCGACGCCGAGTGCGTCCCAGGTTTCGAACGGACCGGTCTCGTGCGCGAAACCCCAGCGAATCGCATTGTCCACCGACACAATGTCGTCCGCGATTTCGGGAATGCGATTCGCCGCGTACGCGAGATAGTGCGCGGTCGTGTCCCAGATAAATTGTGCGCCGCGATCCTCTTGCGCGATGATGAAGCGCAGGCGTTCGCCGAGCGTGTCGTACATCTCCGCGTTCGTCGTCGAATCGTAAAAGATTTTTTCGGCGGGCTTGTACTCGAACGTTTTCAAATCGAGCGCGTGAAATTCCTTGCCCGCTTTGGTGCGAACTTCTTTGTAGAATCCGCCTTTCGCTTTGTTGCCAAGCCAGCCGCGCTTGACCATCTCGCCCAAAAATTCCGGCGGCTTCAAGTGCTCGCGCGATTCGTCGTCCGGCACGGCGGCGTACAGGTTGCTCGCGACGTGCAAGAGCACGTCGTTGCCGACCAGATCGGCGAGGCGAAACGACGCGGTCTTGGGATGCCCGATGATCGGTCCGGTCAAATCGTCTACTTCATTCACCGCGTAACCATGATCGAACGCGTACTGCATCGCGTACATCCCGGCGTACGCGAACAAACGATTGCCGACAAAGTTGGGGCGATCTTTGCAGACGACGACGCCTTTGCCCAGCGCGGTTTCGCCAAATTCCTTGACGAACGCGATGACCTCGGGCAGAGTTTCGGGTCCTGGGATCACTTCGAGCAATTTCAAATAGCGCGGCGGATTGAAAAAGTGTGTGCCGATGAAATGTTGCTTGAAGGATTCGGAACAGTTGGCGGAAATGTCTTTGATCGGAATGCCGGACGTGTTGGTCGAGATGATGCTGTTCAGTTTGCGGATAGCATCAATGCGCGCCATCAAATCTTGTTTGATCTTGAGATGTTCGACGACGACTTCAATAATCCAATCGGCATCGCGCAGTAAATCGAAATGGTCTTCGAGGTTACCGACCGTAATCCGGTCGGCGAGCTGGGGAGCGAACAGGGCGGCGGGGCGAGATTTCTTGACCGCATCGAGACCCGCGTTGACGATGCGGTTGCGAACGGCGGGGTGAGCGAGCGTGAGACCTTTGCTCTCTTCGTCGGATGTCAGTTTGTTCGGTACGATGTCGAGTAGAATCGCATCGTACCCGGCGTTGGCAAAATGCGCGGCAATTGCGCCGCCCATCGCGCCCGAACCGATCACCGCGACTCGGTTGATTGAATGCGTCATTGCATCTTCCTCCTTCGTCTGAATGGTGGTTTAACCGAACACGCAACACGATTATATCACATCATCGCGAAAACACAATAAAAAATGCGCCGAAAAAATCCGACGCGTTTTTCCGATTGGCGAGCAAGAAAGAAGCCAGGTTTCTCCCTTTCGGGGGAACCTGGCTTCTCGCCAAGCGGTTAATCTTATTGGACAGTCACGGACGCCGTCATCTGCGCGCCGTGAATCTCGCAAAAGTACGGATACGTTCCCGGCGTGCCAAATGTGTACGTGAACACTTGACCCGGCGAAAGGTTCGCGCGGAAGAATCCGGTCAGATTCCCAGGCGTGCCGCTCGTTACCGTGTGCGCGACGGAATCGCGATTTTCCCAACGCACGCTTGCGCCGCGCTGAATCGTAACCAGGGGTGGGAGGAAGGCAATGTTTTGCATAATCACGACGGCAGGCGCACCCGTCGTGGTTGTCGGTGTCGGCGTGAGCGTCGGTCCGCCCGGTGTGATGGTCGGGGTCGGTGTGCCTGGGGTGCCGGTCGGTGTAATCGTGGGAATCGGCGGATACTTGACGGTGCCGGTGTAAGGCACAACCAGATTTTGTCCGACGTAGATCAAATGCGGATTGTGGATGCCGTTGACGAGCGCAATCGCGTAAATCGAAGTTTCGTACTTGACCGCGATGCGGAACAAGTTGTCACCGGCGACGACGGTGTAGATGGGGAACGGCGCGGGTTGAGGCGTGCGACATGGTACGTTCAGCGTTTGTCCGACAAAGATGAGTGGACTGTACAGATAGTTCGCCTGCATCAATTGATACCACTTGACTTGATAGCGGTACGCAATCGAAAAGACCGTGTCCTTGGCGGCGACGGTGTACTTGCACGCGAAATCCGGCGGCGGCGCCGGCGGCGTGACGGGCACAGTGGGAATGATCAGGCGTTGCCCGACGTAGATGTACTCGGATAGGAGATTGTTCGCGGTCATTAACGCGGGAACGGTAGTGTTGAATCGGCGCGAGATCGAGTAGAGCGTGTCGTGCGGTTGCACGATGTAAATGTACTGCCCGCCGGAGCCGGGTTGTTGTTCGGACGGCGCGGCGGTGATGAGCGCGGGCACGAAGGCGAGCGCCAAGGCGACGAGTGCGATCAAAAAGAGCACACGACTGAGTTGGGTAGATGAAAGACTCACCGGATCCTCCTGGTTGCCGACAAACCCTGTCGGTATCTTACGCGTGGTTAGTAAACTACGGTTACACAAGGATTATACCACAACTCGCGCGCAATGAAAAGATGGGTAAAACCAGGGGCAAGGTTTGTCCCTTGCCCCTGTGTTCGTTAGCGTTTGATCGTTGGCGATGGCGTGACGCCGGCTGGCTTGGTTGCAGTTGGCGGCGCGAGCGTGTTCGTCGGCGTTAGCGTTGGCGTGGCGGTCAAGGTGGGCGCAGTCGTCGCCGAGGGAATGAGCGTCGGCGTGAACGTCGCGGTGGCGGTCGGCGTGGGCGGCGGCGTGGGCGTGATAATCACATTGCCTTCGGCGCGCCCCATGAACTGGAAATCGCGTCCATTGCGAAACAGCACGTTGCTTTCCAGGCGATTGTTGACCGAATCTTGCATGCGAATGCCGGCAACCGCATTATCGTGAAGCGTGTTATTCGCAATCAGATTGTTGCGCGAGGCGTACCGATCCGGCGACGGCGTGAGGAAAAAAAATTGTTTTGCGTCCCAGGTATCCCAGTAAAAGTAAATGCCTTCGCGACTGTTGACAATCGTGTTGTTCGCCACCGTCGTGTTGCGGCTGTTGTACGAAATGATGCCGTGATTCGTCATGTTCGTGATGATGTTGTTGCGAATCTCAGTGCCGTCCGAAAAACCAAACCATACCGCATCGTACGAGCCGGAGATTTCGTTGCCGATGACCTTGTTCCCTTTGCAGAACGAAAACTCGATCGCGTTCCATTTCGCGTTGAGAATGCGATTGCCTTCGATGACATTATTGTCGCCGCATGGGACGGCGTGCGCTTTGATGAAGATGCCGTTGCCGTTCTCACCCTCGACGAGATTGCCGCGCACGACATTGTTGCTCGAGCCGGTTTGCAGAATGATGCCACCCGCGTCGCAGCCCGGCGCGACCGTGCCCGCGCCCCAGGTGCACCACCGAATGTTATCGCGCAACGTGTTCCCGGAAATTTCGCTATTCTGCACGTTGATAAAGTTGATGCCCCATGCCGAGTTCACCGCCGCAGTGTTATTGCGTACGATGACGTTCTGGCTGTCGCGCACGTCAATGCCGATGGCTTGATTGTTCGTAATGTTCTTTTCGACGATGCCGCCGTTCACCGTGTCGAGGCGCAAACCGCCGGCGTCGGCTTGACCCAGGAACACGCCATACCGCCGTTCATCCGTATCGTCGCGATTGTTCGAGAGATCGTTGTCGTGAATGTACACGTTGTTGCCGCCGCCGACAAAAATGCCGGTGCGGAGATAACGAATCTTGCAATTCTTGATTTCGATGTTCGTGGGCGTTTCGAGAAACGGGAAATTGAATTTGCGGACAAAGAATCCGTAGAACTCGTACTTTTTATCCTTGCGCGCTTCTTTGCCCTCGATGACGTGATTGTTGCAATCAAAGATGACGTTGTGACTTTGAATTGGAAAACAATCCCGCGTGCCGGAGGTTTTAATATCCGCGACAAGTTTGTAGTAACCGGGTTGCCAAATCTCGGCGCATTGCGCGACCTCGCGCACCGGCAGTGGTGTTGGGGTGAGCGTCGCAGTTGGAATCGGCGTATTTGTCGTGGTCGGAGTTGGTTCGAGCGTTGGAGTCGCGCTGGGCGCGTTGGTCGCGGTTGGCGCGATCTCGGTTGCGGTCGCTGAGGGTCGTGCGGTTGGTGTGTTCGCCGCGACGCCGCCGGGGGCGATAGCAATCGCGGTCGGTGCGGGCGCGGTCGGAGTTGGCGCACTGCATGATGTTGCATACATCGCAAGCAGTGTTAGCAAGACAAGTTTCTTCAAGTCGTGTACCTCTCGTGCGTGAAATTTTCCACTGGGCGAGTATAGCATAGGAAAGCGGTACGTCAAAAATCGCGTAATGCAATCGGGGCGTTCCGCGGAACGCCCCGACTCGACGAACCTGGAATGTCGCGGGCGTGTTAGCGCGCCATCATCACGATATTGCGCCCCGCGGCTTTCGCGGCGTAAAGCGCGTCGTCTGCCGCGCGCAAGATGTCCTTGAGCGTCGCGCCGTGATCGGGAAACATCGCGACGCCAATCGAGAGCGTCACGCACGCGGAAGGTTCCGCGCGAATGATCGGCAGCGCCGCGATCGACGCGCGAATTTCCTCGGCGCGTTGCCGGGTATAGTCGGGCGAGGCGTTGATCAATACGCAAACCAGTTCTTCGCCGCCGTAACGACAAACGATGTCGCTCGCGCGCACCTGAGTGACGATGTTCGTCGCCAAGGTGCGGAGCGCTTCATCGCCGGCTTCGTGACCGAACGTGTCGTTGATGTCCTTGAAATGATCCACATCCATCATCAAGATGCCGAGCGAATAGCCCCCGCGCGCGGCGCGCGCCAATTCGCGCGGCAAGGTTTCGTTGAGATAAAGGCGATTGAATAACTGGGTGAGCGGATCCCGGATGGCGAGCGCGCGCAACTCGGTGTGCAAGCGGCTGATTTCTTCGATCTGTTGTTTGAGGCGTACGTTCGTTTCGACGAGCGTTTCTTCGGCGCGTTTGCGTTCGGTAATATCTTGTGCGAGCGCGATGACCACGGCTTGACCAAAATACGTTCCCGGGTAAAGCCGCACGTGTTTGGGAAAAATCTCGCCGTTGCGCCGTATGCCCCAGAATTCAAACTGTTGCGGCTCGCCCTCAAACGCGCGCTCGACCAGGCGACGAATTTCCTCCAAGTCGTTTTTCCCGGGCGCGGCGACGACCGCCGGTGTCTGACCGATGAGGAATTCGCGCGGGTACCCGTACATCGCGAGCGCGCCGTCGTTGACATCGAGAAAGTGTCCTTCGCGGTCTTGGATGTAAATCGCTTCCGCGACGCTGTTGAACAGTCCGCGATAACTGGTTTCACTTTCTTGGCGGGCTTGTTCCGCCCAATGGCGTTCCGTACTATCGCGAATCAGAACCAAATGTCCGGCAGTTTTGCTATGCTGATCGCGCAAAGAAGAAATACGCACGTCGAACCACTGGTTCGCATTTGCTTGGATTTCGGTGGGTGTTTCGAAAACGTCGCGCATGAGCGCATCGGTGAGCCACGCGGGCAACACAGCGAATACGGGGCGTCCAACCAGGTCGCTCGACGCGCATCCCAGCATTTGACAGAACATGGGGTTGGTATCCACGATGCGGTTCTGTTCATCCACGACGAGGACGCCGTCGCGCATTTTTTCGACCAAGGCATCGCGCGCGATGGGCGCGAGGTCGAGCAAGCCAAAACGAAATAGCGCATACGTGGCAAGGATGCCGGCAATTGCAAAGGCAATCGGGTTGGGGTCAAAGCCAATGAGCGTCCCTTCCATGCCGATGTAAACCGCGTTGCTGATCCAGGGTACCGCAATTGCCAGGAGGAGGACGAATGTGCGTTGCTGATAAATCTTGTGCGACCAAATCGCGGCGCGAATGAGCAAAAGCGTCGCGATCAAGGTGAGCGTGTATGGATATGCAAACACACCAAGCCAAAAAGCTGGACCGTGACCATAAACTAAAATATTCATGCCGGCGGGACTGGGAGTGAAGCTGGTCCAAATCAAATGATGCCACTCGTTCGTGAACGCGAGCGCCACCGTGATCGTGGGAATCACGAGGAGGCACGCGACATTTCGGCGCGTGACCCATGCGGACTTGCCCGAGTACTCGAGCGTAAAAATTAGGAGGAGGACGGAGATGCTGAGTGAACCGATGTATTGAAGTTTGGACCAGAACACTTGTGCGGTGACGCCGAGCGCGACGAGTTCGAACACGCGGCAGAGCGCCCACTCAGCGATCGCCAGCAACATCAAAGTCATGGGTAATCCGCCGGGAACGGTGCGACGTTGCCATGCTATTGTTGCGACGATGAGGGTACTAAACGTGGTGATGATGTATAAAAAGACGTAGGGGCTAGTTGTGAGATTCATTCGGCATCTCGTGTCATTTCCAGTATAACATAGACGCTTGTAGAATAGAATGGGGGAGAGGGATGACCCAATGCTGGGAAGGTTGGCAAAACGAGTGAGCAGAAAATGAGCACTTGTTTGTCTGGACAGCGGCGGGAAATGATGATAGGGTAGACGCACTATAAATTCGCAATCGGGAGTGCAGATATGAAATCCATGAATTCGCCCAGACATTTCGACCCGCGCAAAATTGCGTACTATGAAAAAGAGAACTGGGTGGCGTACTATCAAAAGCGGTGGTTTCGCTTGCTGGTCGTTTCGGTGAGCATGGTCAAGGAAACGTTCGGGCTGAACTGGTTCCAGGCGATGTACGCGGCATATCTGGTTGCGCGCGCTGAGATTGCCGCCGCGCCTTTTCCGAACAATGACATCCCGACCGCCGAAAAGTACATGCGGCGATTCTACGCGCTCATCAAGCAAGTTCATCACGCCGATTTTGACGTCACGGAGGTTGCGCGGCTTGAGGTCAAGTGGTGGATTTTGCATCGCCAATTGTTCGGCAAATCCGACAACCAGGCATTGGTTGACGCGCTCGCCGATTTGTACGCCGCGAGTTTCGCGGTGCCGCGCGAGCGCGTGCGCGACGCGGCGTACCATCGCGCGTATGCCATGGTCTATTCGGATCGGTGGGTGAACGATGGACGCGATTCGTCTAGTCCACTGCTCGCGCAAGAGGAAGAGGAGCTGTTCAAATCGTACAGCGCGCTGCGCGACGCGGTAGCGTGAAAAACCTTGCGAAGATTGTAAACCTTCGCAAGGTTTTGTCATTGCAATCGTACACGAATGGTGCTACACTCGCGTCAAACATGAGGAGGATCATGATGAAATGGGTTACGCGTTCGCATGTGCATGTGGATCGGGTCGCGTGTCCGTGGCTGATCACGCGATTCATTGACAACCAAGCCGAATTCTTGTTCGTGCCGAAAAACCGCGTGGATCAAACCGCGTCGCAGACCGGCGCAATTCCATTCGATGCGCCCGGCGTCGAGTTGGGACACCGCGACGGTCTCTGCTCGTTCGAGACGATCATGCTCAAGTACGATTTGCGCGATCCCGCGCTCGCGCGCATGGCGCAAATCGTTCACGCCGCCGACGTGGAAGCGGACATTGACAAAGACCCGCTCGCGCGCGGACTCGAAGCGATTGCGACCGGGTATGGTTTGCGTTTTCCGAACGACGAAGAAAACCTGGCGCATCAATTCGAGGTGTACGACGCGTTGTACGCGTGGTGCCGGTTGCAAGTCGCGAAGGAAAAATAACGTGGCGGCGAGAAGACCCCCACCCCTGTCGGCGTTCTTTGCCGACGGGGGAGAGTTAGGGTGGGGGTTGCTACTTGAACCCGCTCGCGCTAAACACGAGCCGGAAAATTTCTGCGCGTTCAGCGGATGTCGCCCAGCGCGGTTGCACGTAATCCTCAAGCACCGTTGGCAGTAGTTCTGTTTGAATCAACTTGTGGCGATAGATCGTGTGCCGCGCGACGAGACCTTGCCGCACATTGTCCGCGTACATCTGATCGAAAAAGAAATTTCCCAAGCCATACAGAATAATGCGTGAACCATCGGGATTGAACTCGATGGCTTGCGGCTGATGCGCTTGCATCCCCGTCACCACATCCGCGCCGGTATCGAGCGCCGTGCGAAACAAAGTGCGATTGCCAAAGTACGGTGCGTAATCGTAATTTTCCTCTGCCTGATATTCGATCAACACCACATCCGCGCGCTGACGCGCTTCGGTGAGATCGCGCTTGAGTTCGTCTACGAGGTACCGCCGCGCGCCCGGTTTCGTTTCGGTTGCCCACACGGTTGGCGGACCGAAACTGTTGACGCCAAGAAACGCAAGCCGATTACCGTGATCCTCGACGTACAGAATCTTGCGCGCATCGCTCGCGTTACGCCCACCGCCGTAATATCGAATCTTGTTCGTGTCGTACAGATCGAGCGTTTTGAGAAACGCGGGCTGTCCATAATCGAGCAGATGATTCCCGGTCAAGCCAACTAAATCCACGCCCGCAAGTTGATATGCCGCGAGATATTCGGGTTTGCTGCACAGCGTTACGACGCGCAGAATCGGTTTGCAATCGGCGGTGAACGGTACTTCATTGCTGACGTGCGTGAGGTCTGCCGCCGCGAGCACCGGCGCGACGAGCCGCGCCGCGAGGGCTGGGTCGCCACGCTCGTCCGTTTTCTGCGCGCTCGTGCGCGCGATTGCGGACGAGCCGGTCATCACGAGCGTGGTCATTTGCGTCACATCGCGATTCGTCGCGACGACGCGTTGGCGCAACGCATTGACGATCCCAGGATCGCCGTTGACGTACGCGCGCCACACGAGCGGATACAGGTCGAGGGGCGCATCGCGTTGCAGAATGTTGTACTCGTCGAGTGCGAGCGCGCGTAGTTTCGGCGAGAACGCGTCGAACGGTACGATGGCGAGCGCGTTGTGATTCGCCCACAACTGCGCGACGAGTTCATTCGCCGCGACGCGTTTGACGTTTGCGCCGGGCGTGTCCCATAGCCAGGCAATGTCCGCGATGGTCTCGTCGCTTGCGAGAATCGTCGTAATACCGTCGGGCATGGCTTGCCCGCGCCACAACGCGCGTACATCACTCGATGCGAGATTGGTGCGGGTCGTCGCAAACCAATCCGCGACGACGTAGACGCGTTCGGTCAACACCTGTGCGTTCTCCGATATTTGCGCGTGCACCGCGACATCGGGGCGCGCGTTGCGTTCGGCGATGTTCCAGCCCAAGCCGCGAATCGCGTGCGTGATCGAGACGCGGACGGTCGCGGTGATTTCGTCGCCGAGCGCGACGAGTTTGGGCGGGAGTGGTGTCAGCGTCGGCGTGGGAATTCGCGTGACGGTTGGCGCGGGCGTGAAGGGGAACGCAGTGGCAGTTGGCGCGTCGGCGATCTCGACGCGCGGTTCGGCGCGCGGCGCGGCGGCAAATGCGCTGAACGCGACCCAGAGGACGATCACCGCGAGGATGATCGCGAAGATGGTCAGGATGAAATGGCGATCTTGATCACGCCGTTCCCGGCGTCGTGCGGTTTTGCGATCCATCACCCCCAGTATATTTTACTTTCACGGTTTGCGCAATCGGCGCTGCTCGGTTAAAATGCCGACCATGACCTCGGAACTCACTTTCACGCGTTTCCTCACGGCGGATGGCTGGTTGCTGTTCAGTACGCGCATCGTGCGATTATTCGCGTACGGATTTCTTTCAGTCGTCCTGGTTTTGTACCTGACCCAGGTTGGGTTGAATGAATCCGAAACCGGGTTGCTCCTGACGTTGACGCTCTTTGGCGACGCGGCGATCTCGTTGTGGCTTACCACATCGGCGGATCGCTTGGGCAGACGCAAGACCTTGCTCGTCGGCGCGGCGTTGATGATTTTCGCCGGCGTTGTCTTTGCGCTCACGCGCAATTTCGTGTTGTTGATCGCCGCCGCGATTATCGGCGTCATCAGTCCGAGCGGCGGCGAGATCGGTCCGTTTCTTTCGATTGAGCAAGCCGCGCTGACGCACCTCCTTCCGAACGAACAACGCACGCGCGTATTCGCGTGGTACAACCTTGTCGGTTCGTTCGCGACCGCGACGGGCGCGCTATGCGGCGGCGCACTCACGCAGATTCTGCAAACGCAAGGCGTGGTTCCGCTCGACAGTTATCGCGCGATTGTGCTGGGGTACGCGCTGTTCGGCGTTGTGCTTGCGTGGATGTTTAGTCGCTTGTCGCCACATGTAGAGACGCGAGCGACCACAAGGATCGCCCCGACGCGGATTGGTTTGCATCGTTCGCGCAACATCGTGCTCAAACTCAGCGCGTTGTTCGCGATGGATGCGTTCGCCGGTGGTTTCGTCGTGCAAAGTTTGCTCGCGTACTGGTTTCGCGTTCGCTTCAATGTCGAACCTGCCGCGCTCGGCGGCATCTTTTTTGGCGCGAACATTCTCGCCGGCATCAGCGCACTTTCCGCCGCGCGCATCGCTGCACGCATCGGTTTGATTAACACGATGGTGATCACGCACATCCCGTCGAACATTCTGCTGATGCTCGTGCCGTTGATGCCGAACTTGCCGCTCGCGATCGTCGTCTTGCTCGCGCGTTTCAGCATTTCACAGATGGACGTACCGACGCGGCAATCGTACACGATGGCAGTCGTCGAACCGGACGAACGATCCGCCGCGTCCGGTGTGACGACGATTGCGCGATCTGTCGGCGCGGCGTTATCGCCGTCGCTTACGGGAATCTTGATGAGCGCATCCCTCCTCAGCGTTCCGTTCTTCTTGAGCGGCGGCTTGAAGATTATCTACGACCTGACCTTGTGGCGGAGTTTTCGGACGATGAAACCTCCTGAAGAAAAGTGAATACTGAACACTGGACACTGCAATGTCACTCGCCGATACCATCCTCAAAAAAATTCGCGCGGAACGAAACGCGCGTTTCAAAAAACTGGGACTGCCGACCGATTTTATCGCGCCGAATTATGGTGGACGTTCTATTGTCAACGTTGCCGCGAGCGTGATCAAATTGCTCGGCGGTGACATTGGCACGCCGGCACTCGACGCGGAGATTCTCGGCGATCTGACCCAGGATGTTCGGCGCATCGTGTTCGTCGTTGTGGACGCGCTTGGCTATCAACGATTGCTCGACGCGCTGGAGACGAAACCGCGCAATGGTTTTCACGCGTTGCTCCAAACGGGCGCGCGCATCGCGCCGCTCACCAGCGTGTTTCCTTCGACGACAACAGCCGCGCTGACTGCGTTGTGGACGGGTTACACGCCGGCGGAACACGGCTTTATGGGCTATCAAATGTTTCTGCGCGATTACGGCGTGCGCGCGGATATGATTACTTTCAGCCCGGTCGCGACGCGCAAACTCGGTTTTCAGCAATTGCTCGACGCGGGGCTCAAGCCGGAAAATTTTCTCGCCGTGCCATCGCTCCCGCAAACGCTTGCGCACGCGGGCGTGCCGGTCTATCACTTTATCGAAAAACCGTTTGTCGAGAGCGCGTTATCGCAAGTGCAAATTCGCGGCGCGCACGAACTGCATGGATTCATTACATCTTCGGATATGTGGGTCGCGCTGCGGAATTGCGTCGAGGAACAGCGCGGCGCGCGCGCAATGTTTGCGGCGTATTGGAGCGCGGTGGACAGCATCGCGCACCTGGATGGACCTTCGGCGGAAAGCATCGTCGCCGAAATCAACAATTTCGCATTTTCATTCGAACGTGAATTTCTCGCGCGTCTTTCGCCGGCGGCGCGCAAGGACACGCTCTTTTTGCTCACTGCCGATCATGGTCAAGTAGATTCGCCGATTCATCGCGCGGTCTATTTGAACGCGCATCCCGATGTGCGGTCGCGCTTGCTGATGGATGGCGCGGGCGATGCGCGCGCGGCGTACCTCTACTGTCGCAACGGCGAGGTGGACGCGGTGCGCGATTATTTTGCGACGCGGCTCGCGGACCAATTTTTCATTCTCGATGCGCGCGCCGCGCTTGATGCCGGCTTGTTCGGTACCGGCATTCGCGCGCCGGAAGCCGAGCATCGCATTGGCGATTTGATCGTGTTGCCGCGCGACGATGCGTACTTGTTGGATAAACGCGATGAACACCCGATGCTCGGACGGCACGGCGGACTCGCGGAGGACGAAATGCTCGTGCCGCTCATCGCGGCGCGGTTGGACTAGACGAATTCCATTTCGATTTACTGGACGCGTGGTATCCAAGACCTGTCAGGTTTCTAAAAACCTGATAGGTCTCGAACGCGTCGGAAATTTGCTCTAGTACTCTTGTCTCGACACCAATCGCGTCCATTCAAATCTATAATGCGAGGTATGAAAACAAATCATTTTCGTTTGATCCTCGCCGGTTCCTTTGTCGCGCTGTCTCTTGCGTTCGCGATGTTGCTTGTCCCCGGCGCGTCCGCCGCGCTCGCCGGTTGTCCGATGTTTCCGGCGGACAATGTATGGAACGCGCGGATTGACGCGTTGCCATTGGATGCGCGCTCGACGACGTTTATCAACGCGATTGGCGCGAACACAATTGTTCATCCGGATTTTGGAACCGTGTGGAACGGCGGACCAATCGGCATTCCGTACACGACGGTGTTGAGCACGCAGCCGCTCGTCCCGATTTCGTTTTACTATCCGGGCGAGAGCGACCCAGGTCCGTACCCGATTCCGCCGAACGCGCCGATCGAGTACGGGAGCGATCACCACATCTTAATCGTGGATCGCGACAATTGCCGACTGTACGAAGTCTACGATGCGTCCACGGCGAATGGAGGCGCATCCTGGAATGCTGGGTCGGGCGCGACCTGGAATTTGAATTCGAACGCATTGCGCCCCGACACCTGGACATCCGCGGACGCGGCGGGTTTGCCGATTCTGCCCGGCTTGATGCGATACGATGAGGTCGCATCCGGCGTCATCACGCACGCGTTGCGTTTTACGATTCACGGCACGGATGGCGCGCACATTTGGCCCGCGCGGCATCGCACGCCGGGCGCGGGAGGCAACAGTCCGAATCTGCCGCCGATGGGACAACGCTTTCGATTGAAAGCGTCATTCATCACGTCAACTTTTTCACCGCAGGTGCAAGTGATTCTCACCGCGCTAAAAAATTACGGCATGTTTGTCGCGGACAATGGAAGCGATTGGTATCTCAGCGGCGCGCCCGATGCGCGCTGGAATGACGACATGCTTGTGAGCGAACTTCGCCGCGTGCACGGTTATGATTTCGAAGCCGTGAATGAATCGAGTTTGATGGTGAACGCGAATTCGGGTCAAGTCCGGCGCACGTTGGCAATGTGGTTGCACCTGCCGTTGGTGTCGAAATGAGAGAACAGTTATGGAACCGTCCAATTCGCCATTCGCCATTCGCCATTTGCAAATTGACCTCAACTGCGACATGGGCGAAAGTTTCGGCGCGTACTCGATGGGCAACGATGCCGCGCTGATGCCGCTCATCACCTCCGCAAATATCGCCTGCGGATTTCACGCGGGCGATCCGCGCGTGATGGTGCAGACTGTTCGCCTCGCGTTGCAGAACAAGGTCGCGCTGGGCGCGCATCCCGGCTTCAACGACCTGGTCGGTTTTGGCAGGCGCAATCTCGACGCGACGCCGGACGAAATCGAGAGCGATGTGCTGTACCAAATCGGCGCGCTCGATGCGTTCGCGCGCGTGGAGAACGCTCGCCTTGTGCACGTCAAGCCGCACGGCGCGCTCTACAACGTTGCCGCGACGAATCCGCGCGTCGCGCGTGCGATTGCGCGTGCGGTTGCGCGTTTCGATGCGCATCTTGTGCTCGTCGGTTTGGCGACCTCGATCACAATGGCAGACGCCGCGCGTGAATTCGGTTTGCGCTTCGCGCGTGAAGGTTTTTGCGACCGCGCCTATAATCGCGATGGCGCACTTCGTTCGCGCCGCGAACCGGGCGCGCTGATTCACGATCCGCAACGCGCCGCGACCCAGGCATTGCAAATGGTACGCGATCAAACGGTAACGACACCGGAAGGTGAAACGGTTCCCCTCGTGGTGGATACGCTGTGCGTTCATGGCGACACACCGGAAGCGGTCGCGATTTTGCGCGCGGTGCGCGAGGTGCTGTCGAAAAACGATATTGAGATTCTGACAATCCGGACACGATGATTCACTCGCTTCCTCGCCTCCGCGCCGCCGGCGATTCCGCGATCCTCATCGAGTGGGCGGACGAAATCAACGACGACGTTAACGACCGCGTCCATACGTTTGTGCGATTCCTCGCCGCGCAGAACCATTCCGCAATTCACGATCTCATCCCCGCGTATTCCTCGCTCCTCGTGTGCTACGACCCTGCACGCGCGTTGTTCGACGTGATGCGCGCGTGGCTTGCGGACGCGCTCATGACCGCGCCGATTCAGCGCGATGTCGAATCGCGCGTCGTCGAAATTCCCACGCGCTATGGCGGCGAGTACGGACCCGACCTGGAATTCGTCGCGCACTTCGCGCGGGTTACACAAGAGCAAGTGGTGCGGCTGCACGCGAGTGTGTTGTATCGCGTGTACCTCGTCGGCTTTGCGCCAGGATTCGCATACCTGGGTTCGGTGCCCGAGCAAATCGCCGCGCCGCGTCTTGCGACGCCGCGCACGCGCGTGCCGGCTGGGTCGGTCGGCATCGCGGGAAAGCAAACTGGCATTTATCCGAGCACGACACCAGGTGGCTGGCAATTGATCGGTCGCACCGATCTGGCGATGTTCGACCCGCGCCGCGATTCACCGACCTTGCTACGTCCGGGTGATCGTGTGCGATTTGTGGCGGTATCTTGATGCACTCGCGCCCTGATTCGCTTCCACGCGCGCTCGTCCTTTTTGCGATTGTCGTCGCGCTGATGCTGGTGGGCGCGATGATTTGTAGCGTCGCGCTGTGGGGCGCGTCGCGCATCCCGCTCAAACCGATTATCGTACCACCCGTCGAGACCGGGACACCCACGCCGCCGTCGTTCACCGCGCTCGATCTGTGGAACGCCGCGCTCGTCGCGACGTACGAAGCCGGCGTGTTTCCCGAACCGGATAAATCGCGTGCGTACCGCGCGGTGATTTGGACGATGCGAAATCGCGTGATGAACGGACAAGGTGTTGTCAACGGCTACTCGGACGAACAGAATTTGTTGAGTCGCTACGCGTCGTATCAACAACATCGCAACGATGCGCCTGATCCGCGCGCGTTGGAGATCGCGTTCGAAGTATTGAGCGCGGCGACGAATGCCGATGATCCGATTCACGGCGCGCGAAATTTTGTGGACAACTCGTACTGGACGGGTGTGCGCGAGCAAACCGGCGCGCGACCCAGGATCGCGGGCAAGTACATGGACGCGGATCTGCAAAAGATGGTGGAGGAGGATCGGTTTATGCTCGCGGTGGAATGGCGCGCGCCGCCCGGACATCCCAAGGGCGCGTTGTTTTACGGACTATATTTTTTCGATCAATGGCCCCCGCCAATGCCGACGTATCCGCCGCCGACGGTCTTACCCACGCGCACATTCACGCCGCGTCCGACTGCGACCTTGACGCGCACGCCGACCCCGACGATCACGCTGACGCCAACTCCAACCGCAACACCTACGATGACCGCGACGCTGCCGATCACAACGCGCACGCCTACGCGCGCGCCGTACCCGTAACGCAAATTTCCAATTTGCGATTATCTGTCGCGCGGGCGGCTCACCCGCGAAAAAATGTTGAATATCATTCCAATATCTTCGCCAAGCGCGAATTAGAGCGGGCAATTTGGAAAATTGCCCCACGATTTCACACTCTTTTTTGATTGGCGAGCATTTTACCATTCAATCAGGAATTTCAAATTCGTGGCGCAAATTTCCAATTTGCGAAAAAATGTTGACGATCAGCGAACCTGGAATTTCCAACACGATTCAAGATGCCGGACGCTGGGGTTATCAATCGCTCGGCGTGCCGGTGTCCGGCGCGATGGATGCGTTTGCATTTCGTATCGCGAACGCGCTCGTTCGCAACACGCGCAACGATGCCGCGCTTGAAATTCATTCGCCGATCACACTGCAAACCGACCGCGCGCATCTCGTCGCGGTCACCGGCGACGCGCGTTTCACGGTCAACGAACGCGCGATGCCAACGTGGATGAGTGTGTTCGCGCGCGGTGGTT
Organism: Chloroflexota bacterium; assembly: GCA_016219275.1. Taxonomy (NCBI): domain Bacteria; kingdom Bacillati; phylum Chloroflexota; species Chloroflexota bacterium. The sequence goes on along the minus strand of JACRBM010000054.1, from coordinate 127,400 downwards.
CGACAATTGAAATCGCGCCGCGACGCGGTTGGGCGTACCTCGCGATTCATGGCGGCGTGGCTGTGCCGCGCGTGATGAGCAGCTGCGCGACGTACGCGCGCGGCGGATTCGGCGGACTCGACGGACGCGCGCTCGCGGTCGGTGATGAAATCGCGATTGGCGAGCCATCGGTGAGCGATTTCATCGCAATGGCTGGTCGCGCGGCGAGTGATCGCGCGCGCGCGTTCGCGAATCGTGATCGCGCGATTCGCGTGACGCTGGGATCTCACGACGATTGGTTCGCGCCGGAAGCGTTTGACATATTGACGCGCGAAGAATTTGTCGTGGACGAATCGGCAGACCGCATGGGTTATCGCTTGCGCGGCGCAATACTCGCGCGACGCGCGGGCGAACTTGTGTCGTGCGGTGTGCCGCTTGGCGCGCTCCAGGTGCCCGCCGACGGTCAACCGATTGCGTTGATGGCGGATCATCAAACGACCGGCGGTTATCCGATTATCGCGACCGTGATCGGCGCGGACGTTGCACTCCTCGCGCAGAAAATGCCGGGCGAACGCGTTCGTTTTCAAATCATCGCCATCGCCGAGGCGCAGCGCGCGTGGAACGAAATGGAATCACTGACCATTTGACCGCGCGTGGTTTTCTCCGTACACTGGCGGTGATGGCAAATGGCGAATGGCGGATGGCGGATGGCAGATAGCAGATAGCAGATGGCAATTTGCAATTTGCCATTCGCTATTTGCTATCTGCCATCCGCAATTCAGCGAGGTTTGTGTGACTGACACAACGACACCCTGGCGCGTGCTCGCGCGACGAACCGTGTACGATTCGGATTGGATCGGAATGCAACAGGTGGATATCGAGATGCCGGACGGATCGGTGTGGCGCGATATTCATCTTGTAGATTACAAGCATCAAGCCGCGTCCGTTATTCCGATTGGCGACGATGGCAGGATTCTTTTGATTGACCACTATCGTTTTCAAACGAACACACGTGGCTGGGAATGCCCCGCCGGAAAAGTTGATGATGGCGAAGTGGTTGAACAAGCCGCTGCGCGTGAGTTGATGGAAGAGACTGGGCATCGCGCCGCGTCGTTCAAATCGCTCGGTCAGTATCATCCGTCGAATGGATCGAGTAACCAGATGTTCCACGTTTTTGTCGCGCGTGGCGTGACGCGTGTGGACGAAATCCAGGACACGAACGAAGTGATGGGCTTGCGCTGGTTTACGCCGCAGGAGGTGCGCGAACTCATCGCGCGCAACGCCATTCTCGATGGCTTGTCGCTTACCGGCTTGTGCTGGGCAATTGCGTGCGGGGAACTGTGACGAAAACACTCTGGCTCAAAGACGCATACTTGCAGATGATTCTCGCGGGTTGTAAGACGATAAAAGTGCGTGTGGCGTACAGCAACATCGCGCGCTTGCAGGTGGGCGATCAATTGCGCTTGAACGGTCAGCACACATTCGTCATTACGCGCATCGCGCGTTACGCGAGTTTCGACGAATTGCGCGCGCGCGAAGATGTGGATGCGATTGCGCCTGGTTTTTCGCACGAAGAACTCGGTGCGACTCTGCGCGCACTCTACCCGCGCGAAAAAGAATCGTTGGGCGTTGTCGCGCTCGAAATCATACCGGACACGGCGCCACATGGTTGATTCGATTCTTGCGGTTGCCGGATTTGTTATGGGCGCGGGCATCGTGATCGCTACACTGCTTTCCGCGATTCGCACGTTCGTCGTGCCGCGCGCCGAGCAAACCCTGCTCACACGTCTGGTCTTTCTCACGACGCGCGTGTTGTTTCGCGTGTTGCTCTGGCGACGCGAAACGTACGAAGCGAAAGATCGCTTGATGGCGTACTATGCGCCGGTCAGTTTGATCACACTTTTGCCCGTATGGTTGTCTATCGTCGCGCTTGGTTTTACGCTGATGTATTGGGCGGTCGGCGTGCCGACGCTGTACGACGCGTTCGTCGAAAGTGGTTCGTCCTTGCTGACGCTGGGTTACGTGCCGCCGCAAGGACTCGCGCAAACGATTCTCGCATACCTCGAAGCCATGACCGGCTTGATCTTGCTCTCGGTGTTGATCGCGTACTTGCCGACGATGTACGCCGCGTTTTCCAAACGTGAAGCCGCGGTAACGTTGCTCGAAGTGCGCGCGGGCGTGCCGCCTTCCGCGATTGAAATGATCGAGCGCTATCAGCGCATTCACGGGTTGCATCGTCTCGCCGAAATGTGGCGAACCTGGGAAGTGTGGTTCGCCGAAGTTGAAGAGAGCCACACGTCGTTGCCCGCGCTCAACATGTTTCGCTCGCCCGTGCCGAATCGTTCCTGGGTCACGGCGGCGGGCGCGGTGCTCGACGCGGCATCGTTCACCGCGTCCACGCTCGATGTGCCGCGCGATCCGCAGGCGGACTTGTGCATTCGCGCCGGTTTTCTCGCATTGCGCCGCATCGCGGACTTTTACAATTTTGCGTACGATCCCAGCCCCAAGCCGACCGATCCGATCAGCATCACGCGCGCGGAATTCGACGCGGCGTGCGAACGACTCGCGCGGCAAGGCGTCGCGCTCAAAACGGACCGCGAGCAAGCGTGGCGCGATTTCGCCGGGTGGCGCGTGAACTACGATACTGCACTCCTCGCGTTGTGCGATCTGACGATGGCGCCGCCCGCGCCCTGGTCGTCCGACCGATCCCAGGGTCGTGCGCGCATGGGTCTCATCGAAAAACAACAACGCAAAGCGGCGACTGCAAAATGAATTTACAGGACGCGAAAATTCTCATCACCGGCGCGAACGGATTTATCGGCGGACGACTCGCCGAACGATTGATCGCGGAAGAAGGCGCGCGGGTACGCGGGTTGGTGCGTGATGTAGGGGCGAGCCATTTGTCGAGTCCAGTCCAGTCCAGGATTCGCGATTATTATTCACAGACCGGGTATTCGCCGGAACGCGATTCTACAAATGCCTCGCCCCTACAATTCGTGACCGGCGATGTGACCGATGAAGACGCGGTGCGTCGCGCGATGGAAGGATGCGATGCGGTGTTGCATTGCGCGGCGATGCAGAGCGGACGCGCGCACCTGGACGAATATCGGCGCGTGAATGTGGGCGGTACGTTGAATCTCTTGCGCGCCGCGCGTGCGGCGAACGTCGCGCGCTTTATTCATCTCAGCACGATCAACGCGCACGGCATTCCGCCGCCGCGCGACGCGAACGCCGATTCGCCGCTCGCGTATCGCGGCGATTTCTACTCGGTGAGCAAGGCGGAGGGCGAACACGCCGCGCGCGCATTTGCAAATGCGAATGGCGTACCGCTCGTCGTGATTCGTCCCGCGTGCACGTACGGTCCGCGTTCCGGCGCGTGGACGTTGACGCCGCTCGCGCGTGTGCGGCGCGGCGCGCGTGTGTTGGTCGGCGATGGCAATGGAATGTGCAACGCGGTGTACATTGACAATCTCGTTGACTTGATTTTGCTCGCGCTGAAAAATGACGCGGCGATTAGGCACGCGTTCATTGGCGCGGAGGGACGCGGCGTGACCTGGCGCGAGTTTTACGGCGCGTACGCGTACATGCTGGGTGGAAAAAAACTCAAGCGTGTGCCGCGCCTGCCCGCGCTCGCCATCGCGACGGCATTCGAGTTGCTCGCGCGCGTACGCGGTTATCCGCCGCGCATCGCGTTATCGAGCGTGCGGTTTTATTCGCATCGCGTCGTGTTCGACATTTCGCACGCTACGCGGATACTGGGATACACGCCGCGCGTTTCGTTCGTGGAGGGAATGCGCCGCACGGCGGAATGGCTCGCGGCAAATGGTTATCTTGATTCACGCGGGAAAGCGATGAAATGAAAAACAATAAAATTTTCCTAATCCTGGGTTGTTATTTGACGCTGTTGATGTTAGTCGCATGCAGCGCTCCAACATCCGCGCCGACAGCCACGCTGCCTCCGCCTACTATTGCGCCGCCAACAAGCGCGGCGCAAGCCAACGCGTGGAAGTTTGTCGTGTTCGGCGATACGCGCGGTGATCGCACGGGACCGTCGAACGCAACGTGTGTGGGCGAAGCGGTAAATGCGCTCGCGCGCGGCGTCGCGTTGGAAAAACCGGACCTGATTATTTTTGTTGGCGATTTGGTGAACGGCACGTACTATTGTTCGCATCTAACGTACGAGCAGCAGTACGCGAATTGGAAACGCGCGATGCAACCAGTGTACGACGCGCACATTCCGATTTATCCGGTGCGTGGCAATCACGACGACGATAGCAACCCTTCGTCCACCGCGGTGCGCCAAGCATACTTGAACGCCATCGCGGATTTGCCGATTCCGACGAATGGTCCGCCAGACGAAACGCGCTTGACGTACAGTTTTACGTATCAGAACGCATTTTTCGTTGGACTCGATGAGTACGGCGCGCAAGACAATCTCGTCAATCAGAAATGGCTCGACGAACAACTTGAGCGCAACGACAAGAAATTGATTTTTGTCTACGGTCACGCGCCGGCATTTTGGGGCTCATCGGATAATTTGTCGGCGCGTCCGAAAGAGCGCGACGCATTTTGGAGCAGTCTGGGACGCGCGGGCGCGATGTATCTGACCGGGCACGTGCATCTCTACAATCGCTCGGTCATCGCCGATAAAGCTGGGCGTGCGGTGACGCAACTCGTCGTCGGTGGCGGCGGCGCTCCCTTGACCGCGTTCAAGCCAGAGTATCAAATGCAAGTTCAGGCAACGGATTCGATGCACTATGGCTTTGGAGTATTCACAATGCGCGGCAATTCGGTCGCTTTCGAGTACAAGCAGATGCTGCCAGATCGGACGTTTCGCGTGGATGACCAATTTGAATTCAAAGTGGAGTAAAACAATGTAGGGCAAGTTTCTAACTTGCCTCATTGATTTGATGTGCTAACCAAGTGGGGCAAGTTTCCAACTTGCCTCACAATTTCAGAACGGAAGGGGAATATGATTTCAGTTGAAGAAGCGCTCGCATACATTCTCAAACATTTTCAGCCGCTCGAACCGGAACGCGTTGCCTTGCTCGACGCGCTCGATCGCGTATTGGCAGAAGATGTGATCGCGGAAATGAATGTGCCGCCGTTCAACAATTCGGCGATGGATGGCTACGCCATGCGCGCCGAGGATATCGCGCGCGCGTCGCGCGAGCAACCGGCAGTCTTGCGCGTGATCGGCGATGTCGCGGCGGGGTACCTCGCCGAGCGCGCGGTCGAACCTGGGACGGCGATGCGGATCATGACCGGCGCGCCGTTGCCGCCCGGCGCGGATACCGTCGTGCGATTCGAGGACACGTCCGAAGGCGTGCAAGGTCGCGCGGCAACCAAGGGACGCGCGACCGTCGAGATTCTCAAGCGCGCGGAGCGCGGCGACAATGTGCGCCAAGCCGGTGAAGATATTCGCGCGGGTGAGGTCGTTATGCCGCGCGGCGCGATTGTGCGCCCGGCGGAAATCGGCGTGCTTGCGTCCATCGGCAAAAGTCAGGTCGCGGTGCATCGGCGTCCGCGCGTCGCGATTCTTGCGACCGGCGATGAACTCGTCGCGATCAACGAGCCGGTCGCGCCCGGCAAAATTCGCAACTCGAACGAGTACTCGAACGCGGCGGCGGTTTTGCGCGCGGGCGGCATTCCGATTCAACTCGGCATCGCGCGCGATAACATCGCCGACCTCACCGCGAAAATTCGCGCGGGGTTGGATGCGGACGCGGATTTGTTTCTCACGAGCGCGGGCGTGTCGGTCGGCGATTACGACATCGTGAAGGATGTGTTGAACGCGGAAGGCGAGATGCACTTTTGGCAAGTCAAGATGAAACCCGGCAAACCGCTCGCATTCGGTGTTCTGCGCGGCAAGAAGAGTGTGCCTTTGCTGGGATTGCCCGGCAATCCGGTCAGCGCGCTCATTTCGTTCGAAACGTTTGCGCGTCCCGCGATTCTGACGATGCTCGGCAAAACAAAATTCGCGCGACCAACAGTGCGCGCGATTTTGCAAGAAGATGTGGAGAATGCGTCCGACCGCCGCAATCACATTCGCGTGCAGGTCGAAAAACGTGGCGAGGGTTTCATCGCGCGAACGACCGGCGAGCAAGGATCGGGTGTGCTCACGTCGGTGTCGAAAGCGAACGGATTGTTGGTGATTCCGGAAAATGTCGCGCGGGTGCGCGCCGGCGAGACAGTCGAGATTCAAATGCTCGATTGGGGTGAGGTGCAGTAGGACGTGGTAGGGGCGAAGCATTCGCCGGATGTTGATGCTTTGATAATCGTGCATCGAATGCGATGTGACTGACAGCTGAATCTCCGTTTGGTGAATGCTTCGCCCCTACTGTCCGCATCCAATCTGCATAGACACATCGTCAATGAAAAAGTTTGTAGGGTTGGAACTATCGGTTTTCGCAAAGAACGCTAGTTGAATCGTTTGCCCAGCATAGTTGCCGGTCGGCGTAATGACGCGTTGCGCCCAACTCGTTCCCCAGTCGCCGTCCCATAAATCGTAAAGTGTTTCGAGTGGAACACCGGCGCTGTTGCGAATTTGTATGCTGACATGGTCGTTCGTGAGCGGATTCGTTTCCTGGGTGTTGACCACGAACCAGAAACTCATTCGCATTGTCGTCGTCCACGCGGGAACGGTGGCAGTTTGCCATACGCTTTCGGTGAGCGAATCACTTCCACCCAACCATACCTTCCATGCGCCGTAGTGAGTTGGATTAGGCGATGGAATCGAGGAGCTGTCGAGGATGTTGCTCGCCGCTGTACTAGTGGTTACCCAAGACGTATTTGGCAGACCGGCTTCGAAACTCCAGTCGCTCATCATTTCGCGCGAGCATCCCGCGACAATCATTGGCATAAAGATGCGCGAGGGCGTGGGGTTTTGCGCGCGTGCGGGCGCGGGAAGAACGAGCAGCGCGATGCCGATGCCGAGTGCGATTAACAGCCCAGCCCAAACAGGTTTGCGACGAAGCATTCCGAATCCTCCAAGTCGAGTTGTTCGCCAATTAAAAAACGAAGTGTGAACTTGTGGGGCAATTTTCCAAATTGCCACCCAGATTCGCGTTAGGCAAATTGGAAATTTGCCCTACGAATTAGAAAAACGCGAGCGCGGACACTTGCATGGGGCAAGTGTCCGCGTTCTTTATTTTGTTCCAGAGTGCCTGATTACTTGGAGACTGCGCTTGCAGACCCAAACGTGTTGGTCGTCGTAATCGGGCGTTTCGTTTCGATGCGCAGCGCGTTCACCGTGCCATCGTTTTGCAAAATGCCTTTGACCTCGACGGGCTTGCCGACTGCCGGCGCGCCGTTCGATTGTTGAACCTGGGTTTGCGCGGTGACGTGAATCGTCAAACCATTCACTTTCCAATCGCCGATCCAGCCAGTCGTATTCGGCAGTTCTTGCACGATCCCATAAAACCGGATGTAACGCACCGGCGGCGTGATGGTGGGCGGGACATCCGAACGAACTTCGATCTCACGGGCGTTCACCGTGCCATCGGTGAGTGCGGTCCCTTTGACGTGCACGAACGCGCCGACCTTGGCTTTTTCGGGATGCTCGATCTTCGTCTGCGCTGAAACATGCACCGTGCGCCCGCTCACCGTCCAATCGCCGATCAACCCGGACGCCGGTAATTGCTCGATGCGCCCGAAGAATTCGACGGGCAAACCAGGCGGTGGCGGCGGTGTCTTGACTTCGATCTCGCGCGCGATCACGGTGCGATCGGGCAACACCCAGCCCTCAACCTTGACGAACGCGCCAACCTTGGCTTGTCCTTCTTCTTGAATGATGTTCGTTGCCGATGTAACGTGAACCGTAACCAAGCGATGTCCATTCGAGGTACGCGTCGGCGTAATCGGCTCGTTCAAGCCGATGCGGATCGTCCAATCGCCGATCAAGCCGGACGCCGGCAACGTGTCCACAATGCCAAAGAACTTGACCGGGATGCCGTTGCTCAGGTCGGGCAAGACGCGAATCAGAAACGCGTTAATCGAACCGTCTGCCTGCGCGATTCCTTCCACTTCGACGAGCGCGCCCACTTTGACCGCGCCCATCGTTTGATCAATTCGGGTTGTCGTTGTGATATGCGTGGTGACCGTTTGGGAAATGACTTGCTGTGACAGGTACCGTCCTTCAATCGTCCAATCACCGATCAAACCGGACACAGGCAAGCTCTTGATCAGTCCCACGAAACGTACCGGGTGCGCGTTATCGGCGAGTGTCACCTCGCTGATCGAGAAGAACAACGCGAGCGCGAGCAACAGCAAAGCACCGAGCACAAGCCAACGCATTGGAATTTTTCGCATACCGTTTACCTCCCTGTTGAATCTGCCAACTGCGGGATATTGTACACGCGTATCTCGGTTTGAGGGATACGACCGCGGTACTATCCGCGCCGATGGCATTTGGTTGTTGCGACTACACTGATTGAGACGCCCAAACGCGTCGGTAGATACGGGTGGCGTAAAACGCAACGAAAATGGATTGGCGCTATTTGACGGTAAAGGTTACTACGCGTTCCAGGGTTCCATTCACAGAGATTTCCACGCGATACGCGCCGACTGGGTTGTTGCCACCCAACGTGAAATCAATGTTGCGCGTTCCCTCGATTTCGGATAGTTCGGCTTGGTCAATAAACGTATTGCACGCGACCGCGCTCACATCGCTCGCATACCACGCGGCTTTGATTTTGGTATACGCCGGCGCGTTCTGGGTTGCGACGACCGCGTGAATGGTCGCGGCGCGCGCGAATTCGGTTGTCGGATTCACTGGGTCGTACGTGTCCGCATTGACACTCCGCGCGAGCGTCACGCTTTTGACCCAGCCCGATGTTTTCGTCTGCGGTGTGATTGCCGGACAGCGACTCGTTGGGGTTGCCGTTGCGCTCGGCGCGAGTGTGGTGGATGCTCGCGTCGTCGGTGTCGCGCTAGCCATCGCGACTGATGTGGGTGCGAGTGCTCCGGGTGGGCGCGTGGTCGGGGATGCGCTCGCGCGTGTCGGCGACGCGGCGCTCGCACGATTTGCGGTTGCGCTGGGCGCGGAGGTCGGCGCGGCGAGTGGCGCGGCGACAGTCGGTGACGCCAACGCGGTCGTCGCCGTCAACGCGGTCGTCGCCGAGGGTTCAACCTGGGCAAGGATGATTGGCGCTTCGGTTGCGGGCGGCGCGGCGCTAAACAAATTGACGGACTGACACGCCAATGTCAAAGCCGTTATGAGTACGAACACAAACGCGCGTAGATGAGTTGGATTCATTCGTGGATCACTTTATTTGACGCTGGATCGCGCAAAACGGTACGGGGGTTGGACTCGTAACGCGATACCGCCGACAACGGAAGGACGCGTTGCCGGCGGCATAAATTTGATGAAAAGCGCACGAGGTCTCACGCGGTCAGTCGCACAAACTTGCGACGTCCCACGCGCAACACAGCTGGCTGCGCAGGGATCTGCTCATCACTCTTTTCGATGACCACATCGTCGAGACGCACGCCGCGTTGTTCGACAAGCCGGCGCGCTTCACTGCGCGACTCGACCGTTTTTGCGGCGACCAGCAAATCAATGATCGGCATCGCGCCAGGCATGGCGAAGGTCGGCATATCGCTTGGTAGTTCGCGTTGCTGGAACACTTTGACGAATTCCGCTTCGGCATCGCGCGCGGTGTTCGCATCGTACAATTGCGCGATGATTTCGCGCGCCAAACGCATTTTCAAATCGCGCGGGTTGACGCTGGCGCTTGCCATCGCGTCTGCCATCTCGGCAATCTCAGTGTCCGGCACGTCGGTGACGAGTTTAAAATACTCGACGAGCACATTGTCCACGAGCGACATGACTTTGCCGTACATATCGCTCGGCGCGGCGCGCACGTCAATCGTGTTGCCAAACGATTTCGACATCTTGCGTCCATCGGTGCCGACGAGCAAGGGAACGAGAAAAACTTCTTGCGGCGTTTTGCCCAGCATCGCTTGCAGTTTGCGTCCCTGCAAAATGTTGAACTTTTGATCCATCCCGCCGAACTCGACATCCGCATCAACCGCGATCGAATCGTACGCTTGGAGCAACGGGTACATCAATTCCATCAACGAGAGCGGTTTGCCGTCTTTGACGCGCTTGTCGAACGTTTCGTGTTCCATCATATCCGCGAACGTAAAGCGCGAGGTGAGATTGAACACATCGGCGAGCGAGAACTTGCCGAACCATTCGCTCTGCCAACGAATTTCGGTTTTGCTCTGGTCCACAATGACGAAGAATTGATCCATGTACGTTTGCGCGTTGACCTGTACTTGATCGTGCGTCAACATCGTGCGCGATTCATCGCGCCCGGAAGGATCGCCAATTTGCGCGGTCCAATCGCCGACGATGAGCACGACGGTATGCCCCAAGTCTTGAAGTTGGCGCAGTTTTCGCATGCCGACCGCGTGACCGACATGCAAATCCGGCTTGGATGGATCGAAGCCCATTTTCATACGCAATGGTTTGCCGGCGGCGAGACGTTTACGCAAACCTTCCTCGCTGATGATTTCGGCGATGCCGCGTTTCAAAATATGATCGAGTGAGAGCGTGGACATGATGGATCTCCTGATTCCGATTTGCGCGCATTATACCACAGCATCGCAGTCTGGTGAAAAACGGTTCAGCGTGAATGCAAAATTGTCTCAATCTCCGCGATTGTGAAAAAATTGACAGTATGCCGCGTGTTTGTTATAATAATTACAAAGTACGGGTAACAATCTGTCTCGTCTGATTTCCTGATTAAGGGTGTACTTTCGGCGGGCAGTGGGCTTTGCAGATTGATTTACTCTAGCGGAGAACGCTTTTGTGTGCTTGAACGCAAAGGCGTTTTTATTTTTGCAAGGAAGCGTACTCAGTCAGAGAGGAGGCGGTGCTGGGAAAGGAACTGGAACGACCAAGCAAGACATTATTGATCGGGGGAGAAGAAAATGGAAAATCAAAGAGAAGCAAACACCAGCGATGTGACCCTGGGTGATGCTAGCCCATTGTCCGTCGCGATTCAGATGCCGATTTCACGCCGCGATTTTCTCCGCGTGGCTGGGATCGGCTCACTCGGCATTGCTTTGCCGTATTTTCTCCCGGCAGAAGTCGTGGCGGCTTCGCCGGCAGAACAAGGATATGGTCCGAATTCCAAAGGCATGGTGATCGGCGATCCCTCGCGCTGCACGGGGTGTCGTCGTTGCGAGATTGCCTGCACCAGTTTTAACGATGGTCGCAATGAGCCGACGCTTGCGCGTGTCAAGGTTGGGCGTAATTTGAACTTTGGTCCAGGCGGCGCACAGTTGGGTTATCGGCGCGGCGAAGGGCATTTCGGAAACTTTTTGCTGGTTCAAGATACGTGTCGCCAGTGTCCACACCCGGTGCCGTGCATGAGCGCGTGCCCGAATGGCGCGATTGAAATCGTCGCGCCGACTAACGCGCGTGTGATCAACGTGGACAAGTGCACCGGTTGTCGCTTGTGCCAAGCCGCGTGCCCCTGGGCAATGCTGGCGTTCGACGAACAAGCGAAAAAATCAACCAAGTGTCACTTGTGCAATGGCGATCCTGAATGCGTCAAGGCGTGCCCAAACAGCGCGCTCCGCTATGTGCCGTGGCAAGATCGTACCAAGGACATTCCACCGCGCTGGACGATACCGGGCTATGTGGCGTCGCCGCAGAGTGTGTCGAGCACATGCGGTTCGTGCCACAAGTAACAGCGCACATTGAGCAGTCAGATTGAATTAGAAGGAGAAAACAAATGGCAGCAATAGGTGGATATCGCGGCAAGATTCTACGGATTGATCTTTCCACCGGCAAGATCAGTTCGGAAGATACCGCGAAATACAAGGACTTTCTCGGCGGCACCGGGCTGGGTTACAAAATTTTGTGGGATGAAGTCAAGCCCGGCACCAAGGCGTGGGATCCGGAAAACCGGATCATTTTTGGCGTGGGTCCGTTGACCGGTTCCGGCTCACCGCTCTCGGGTCGTGTTTCGATTACGACGTTGTTTCCCGTCAACATCAATGAATTGCCCGGCACGGGACACATGGGTGGACACTGGGGCGCTGAGTTGAAATTTGCCGGTTGGGACTCGGTGATCGTGCAAGGCAAAGCGCCCAAGCCCGTGTGGATTTACATCAATGATGACAAGGTTGAGATTCGCGACGCCAAGAATCTCTGGGGCAACGGCATCTTCCGCGCGACGGAAGAAATCAGCAATGAAGTTGGTTCCGATGTCCAGGTCGCGGCGATTGGTCAAGCGGGCGAAAATCTCGTGCGCGTCTCGTGCGTGCTGTGCAATCGTTCGCACTCTGCAGGCGGCGTGGGCAGCGTCCTGGGTTCCAAGAATCTCAAGGCAATTGGGGTCAAAGGCACCGGGTCGGTTGCCATAGCGGCGGACAAAAAAGTATGGAAAGAATTCGTCAACGAATACCTTTCGTTGCTTGGCGCGAACAACCAAGGCGTCGTGCCGACGACGCCGCAACCCTGGGCGGAGTACTATGGCGCGACGCGCTGGAACGCGCAGAAGGGGCAATACTGGGGCGCCGCAAATCCGCCAGTCGAAACCGGCGAATGCAGCGCGGATGATTTGAATCGCATCGGCTATCGCACGCACAAGGGAGTTTTGGATCACGGCGATGGTCCTGGTCAGCGACACCATGTTCGTTCCGGCGGTTGCTACTCGTGCCCGATTCGTTGCCACGTGTACACCGATATCCCGGCGCTCGAAACCAAGTACGGTGTGTCGCGTTTCAACGGCAACACCTGTGTGGGCAACTCGTTCGGGCGCGGGTTCTTTGACAATATCACGAGCGGCACGGAAACCGCGATCGAAGCGTCGCAGTTGGGCAGTGCGCTCGCGGATGATTACGGTTTGTGGAACGACTATGGACAGTTCCCGCGCGATCTGCTCTACGCGTACCGCAAGGGCATTCTGAAAGCCAAGTTGGACCCGAAAGAGTACGACAGCATTCCGTGGAAACTGTTGGATGCGGGCGACCCAGCATTCCTGCTCGACATTATGAAACGCATCACGTTCAAGCAAGGCGAACTGGGCAAGTTGTTCGCGGATGGTCCAGCATTCTTGGAAAAGAAATGGTCTGAGATTGCCGAATACCATCAAACGTACGAGTCGAGTTGCTGGAAGGACGCGCACGCCAAACACCACTCGAGCGAAAATGGCGGACAAGTCGGCACGCTGATCAACATGATGTACAATCGCGATTCGCAAAACCACACGCACAGCAACTATTTGGCGAATGGTCTACCCTTGGCGTTGCAGAAAGAAATCGGAGCGGAGTTGTTCGGTTCGCCGGATGCGATTGACGCGAACAACAACTACAAGCCGATGAACAAGGGCAAGGCGGTCTTCACCAAGATGTCGCTGATCTATCTCGAACTGCACAACTCGCTGACCGCGTGCAACTGGACGCTGCCGGTGTGGGCGTCACCGCGCAAGGATCGCAAGTATCGCGGCGATGTCGCGATGGAAGCCAAGGCGCTGTCGCACGTGACCGGCGAAAAGATCAGCCGCGAAGAAATCGAGGCGACCGGGATGCGGATTCTCCACTTGTTCCGCGCGCTGACCGCGCGCTTTATGAACGAGAAAGATATGCGCAACAAGCACGATTTGGCGAACAAGTGGGTCTTTGACTATCCGGCGGATAAACAACCGTTCACGGCTGGTCACAGCCGGATGGATCGCGCAGACATCGAACTCGCCAAAGACTTGTTCTACGAAGAGATGGGCTGGGACAAGGCGACCGGCATGCCGACGCGCGCGACGCTTGAAAAAGCCGGACTCAAGTACGTTGCCGATGAATTAGCCAAGCAAGGTTTGATCGCGTAAACCGCGAGACGATACGGTGCTGGGCTAGGATGCTCTCTCCGCCCAGCACCGATGATGATACGATGGAGTGATGAAAAAATGGAAGAGATGGTTGCCATGCCGGTGATTGCGCCAACGATGTCGGTGAATGAAGATTATCTCGCGATTGCCAACAAAGTTAGAGCGGATTCGCAGACCCACGCGCGTCCGATGCATATCGAAGACCTGGGCGCGCTATTTCCATATCGCGCGCCGGAACAAATCGTCGGTACGTTGGGCGAGTTGATCAAACTCGACGAGTATGCGGACATCAAAGTGATCTTTTCGCCGAGCGGCGCGGCGTTCTTGTATTCGGAGAACGCGTTTCCGATGGACGTGGCGAACGAGAAAATCGTCCGTGAAGAAACGCAGGATCAAATTGCGAGTCGAGTACGCGAAGATACGCGCGATGCTATCCGTCTCACCGAAGTCGAATCGCTCAACGCGCTCTTCCCGACCATGGAGCCAAGCCGGGTGCGCGAATTAGCGGCGAGTATGCTCGGCGACCCGCGCTATGCGGATATTCGGCAGATCGTTGGTCCCACGGGGATTCCCTATCTCTACAGCGATCGTGATATGACGGAGAACTATGCGACGATTCTCGCGCGTGTGGAGGCAAACGATCCGTACTCGCTCATCGTGTCAACCGTGCGCGACGAATCGCGCATCTATCCGCGTCCGACCAAGGTCGCGCTGTTTTACGAACACTTGTTTCGGATTGACGCCGGTCAAATGCAAGTGATCGTCGAGAGTTTGTTGCGCCGCGAAGAATATCACGATATCAAAAAAGTAGTGGCGTCCACCGGCGCGGTGTACCTATTTTCGGACAAGTATATGGAGCCGGCGTTTGCGGAAGCCTGGGTGCAGTGGGAAGAAGTGGATCGAATCAAGAATCCGTAATCGCGCGCAATCAGTATGAAAAGTGAAAACCGGCGGAGTCTGCTCCGCCGGATTTTGCGTTGTGGATTCGATTACTTGCGCGTGGGAGTCGCGGTAGGAAACTGAAAGTTGAACGAGGGCGTTTCCATCGGCGCGGCATTCGTGGGCGCGATGATGCTAACGTTCGTGTTGTAATCAAAGGCGCGCGCCTGAACGCGGATGGACACTTTCTGCGTCGGCTGATTTTCGGCATGTCCTTCCAAGATCAGTGACGCCTGATGAAAATATCCGTCGTCGCAGATCCAGAGTTTCGTTTCAGCATTGTCCATCGTATCTATGACGTCGCTCGTTTGCCCGGTTTGGCTTGCAATGGCGCTGAATAAATTTAGTGTCGCGTCCTTGTCGGCAGTGTAGACATCGCACCGCCGGCTATCCAACGTTTCAGCCGCCGTTTTCTTAAAGCCGTTCCAGTCCACCGATTGACCGGATTGGATCACCTGGTTGCTATCGGTGAAACTGGTTTTGAGTGAACTATTCGCGACGTACCACTTGTCTTCCGGCGCGCTGAACATCGCGATCGGTCCTTTGACAAACGTCTTGCCGCCCACGGTCATCATTTCGAATCCCTTGGTCGGATCGCCGCCGATAAACGCGCTGAGTAGACCTTTGGCTGTGATGTGACTGTCCTTGTTGTTCATCGCGCCGGTGATTTGAAACAAGGCGATTTCTTGAGTCGCATTGGTCACACCGGGGAATCCCTTCAGGTTGCCTTTGGCGGACATCCCAAAATCGAACCGATAGGTTTTAGCCAATTCGGATTTCTTCCACGCGTTCTCAATCGCGGACGCGGCGGCGGTGCGCGTGCCAACGACCGGCGATGGGCGCGTCGTTGGTCTCGCGATGACGAGCGTCGCGGTCGGGCGGGGTGTTGGCGCGGTGGTAGGCGTCCAGGTTGGGAGTGGAGTGTGAGTGGCGGTTGGCTCGGCAATCGGCGGTACGACGAGTTGGGCTACCGGTGCGCTTCGCCCAAAAAATTGCTGCGCGAGCAACACCATGCCCAGGCAGTAGACCAACAGAACTGCTCCACCCAACCCAGCGATCAGAAACCATTGATGGCGTGTCATCGCGACCTCCCTGACGAGTGAATCTGTGTCTATCATAAACAAGAAATGCGCCCAAGTCAAAAAACGCGCCGCGATGTTTGACATTCGCAGAGGGTTCGACTAAAATGCCACGCAAAGTGAGGTGGACGATGTTGCAGTGGGCAGATGTATTAAAAGACAAATCACTACGGGATTTACCGTATAAAATCGAACTCGATGCGCGAGGGAGAATCGTTATGACGCCCGCGTCAAATCGCCATGCCCGGTATCAAGCCAAGATTAGCGGTATTCTCGCTGAGATGTTGCGCGGGGGCGAAACACTGACTGAATGTTCGATTCAGACGCTCGATGGCGTTAAGGTAGCGGATGTGGTTTGGGCATCGAGCGAGTTTCTGAAAAAACATCGGTATGAAACGCCTTACACTCAATCGCCGGAGATTTGCGTCGAGATTACTTCACCCTCGAATAGCCGCGCCGAGATTGCGGAGAAAATCGCGTTGTATCTCTCCAAAGGCGCGCGCGAAGTATGGGTGTGCGACGAAAAAGGTCGCGTCACATTCAACGATCATTCCGGCGCAGTCAAAAAATCCAAGCTGGTCGCGCGCTTCCCGACGAAAATCTGAATTCATCAATTGCAAATCATACCTCAGGAATGCAAATGCCTCTATCATCTTCTGTGGTCCGCAAAACCTTTCTCGATTATTTCAAACGCCGCAAGCACGCGGTCGTCGCGTCGTCGTCGCTGATTCCGGCGGGCGACCCCACGCTCTTGTTCGCGAACGCCGGGATGGTGCAATTCAAGGACACCTTCCTGGGTCGCGAGAAACGCGATTATACGCGCGCGACCACGTCGCAAAAGTGTATGCGCGTCTCCGGCAAACACAACGATCTGGAAAACGTCGGACCATCGCCGCGGCATCACACCTTCTTCGAGATGCTCGGCAATTTTTCGTTCGGCGATTACTTCAAAGCCGACGCGATCAAATTCGCGTGGGATCTGCTCGTCAATCACTACGAACTCGACCCGACGCGCTTGTGGTTCACGATTTTTGAAGGCGACGATGAAGTACGCGCAGACGAAGAAGCCGCGAATCTCTGGGTGAAAGCCGGCGCGGCGCCGGATCGCGTGCGTCGTTTTAGCCGCAAAGATAATTTCTGGCAGATGGGCGACACCGGTCCGTGCGGTCCGTGCTCCGAGATTCATTATTATCGCGGCAAGCATCCCAGGAATCCGGAATTTAATCGCGCCGAGTACGTCAATGGCAAGGGCGAAGAGACGATTGAAATTTGGAATCTCGTTTTTATGCAGTTCAATCGTTACCAAGACGGCGATGGATTCAAACTCGATCCGCTGCCTAAACCCTCGGTGGACACCGGCGCGGGGTTGGAGCGCGTGACCGCGGTCTTGCAGGGCAAACTGTCGAACTACGAAACTGATTTGTTCAAGCCAATCATCGAGCACACGCGCAAACTGCTCGGTCACGACAAGGACGCGCTGGAGAAACAACTCGCGTCGTACCGCGTCATCGCGGATCACTCGCGTGCGATTGCGTTCCTCACTGCCGACGGTGTCGTGCCGGGCAACGAAGGGCGCAACTATGTTTTGCGTTTGATTTTGCGCCGCGCGGCGCGGCACGGCTATCTGCTCGGTTTCCAGGAACCGTTCCTCACCGAGGTGCTGCCGACCGTCATCGAAATGATGAGCGAGCCATATCCGGAACTCGAAAAGCGTCGCGATGCGATTCTCAAAATTACGCGCGAAGAAGAGAAACGGTTCCAGGCGACGCTAAAAACCGGGTCAGCGTTGCTCGAAGAGTTGGTGGATGAACTGCGCGCGAAAAACGCCAAAATGATTTCCGGCGCGGACGCGTTCAAACTGCACGACACGTACGGATTCGCGCTCGAACTCACGCGCGATTATGCAACCGCGTTTGGGATGCAGGTGGATGAAGCCGGTTTTCGCAAGGCGATGGAAGAGCAAGCGGACCGTTCGCGCGCGGCGTCGGCGATGGGCATTGATGTCGCGTCCGAGCAAAAGTACATCGCCGCGCAAGAACAACTCGTCGTGTCCGGCGTGTTGCCGGCGTCCGGCGTTTCGCACGATCCGTACTCGCGCACCGAACTGGATACGACCATCGCCGGAATTTTGCGCGATGGCGACTTGGTCGAGCAGGCGAACGCGGGCGACCAGGTTGAGATCGTTTTGCCAGCCACGTGCTTCTACGTCGAGTCGGGTGGTCAAATCACCGACACGGGTCGCCTCGTGCAGTACGTCGGCATAGCGGATGGCGCGGAGACCGAAGACGCGAATGTGAAATGGGCAATTGAAATCACGGATGCGCGTGCCGCGCTGCCTGGGTTGATCGTTCATGTGGGCAAGGTAGTGAAAGGCGCGCCGCGCGTCGGCGATCAAGTCGCGGTGGAAGTGGATCGTTTGCGTCGCTGGGATATTATGCGGAATCACACGGCGACGCATTTATTGCATCGCGAATTGCGGTACGCGCTGGGCGAACACGTGCAACAAGCCGGGTCGCTCGTCGCGCCGGATCGTTTTCGTTTCGATTTCACGCACAACACGATGTTGACCCAGGATGAATTGAACACGATCGAGCAAGCGGTCAACGACGCGGTGCTTGCGGATTTTCCGGTCGTGCCGTTCCAATTGTCATACAAAGAAGCCGTCGCCGGCGGCGCGATGGCGCTGTTCACCGAAAAGTACGGCGACCGCGTGCGCGTGATCAAGGTGGGCGACCCAGGTCATCCGTTTAGCCAAGAGTTATGCGGTGGCACGCACGTCCAACACACGAGTCAGATCGGCGCGTTCCACATTGTTTCCGAATCGTCCATCGGCGCGGGCTTGCGCCGCATCGAAGCGGTGACGGGACACGGCGCGGCGAAACTCTTGCAGGAAAATTCCGGACGCTTGGATCGAACTGCCGCGTTTCTGCGAACGACCGCAGAGCAAATCGAATCCAAGGTGCTGGCGTTGATGAGCGAGATTGAAACGCAACGCAAGGAAATCGAAAAGTTGCGCCGCGATCTCGCGTTGCGCGACGCGGAAGGATTACTCGCGCGCGTGCAACAGGTCGGCGAAGTGCGCGTGCTCGCGACCCAGGTACAAGCCGCGAACGCGGACACACTGCGCGAGCTAGCCGATTTTTTCCGTGACCGAATGGGGTCGGGCATTGTCGTGCTGGGCGCGGCGATTGACGGCAAGCCCAGTTTGATCGCGGCTGTCACGCCCGACCTGGTCGCCAAAGGATTCGACGCCGGCAAGATCGTGCGCGAAGTTGCCAAGGTCGTCGGCGGTGGCGGCGGCGGCAAACCGAATCTCGCGCAAGCCGGCGGCAAGGATGTATCGCGTCTCGCCGAAGCGCTCGCGATGGTGGTAAGTGTGGTAGGCAAGGCGTAGTGTTCTTCAGATCTGAATTCCCAATCACCACCTTGGAGCATCACGAATGGATATTGCGTGGGTGGATATTCTTGACGAAGACAAGCTGGATCGGAAACATAATGTCCGCCCGTATGAGGTTGAGCAAGTCCTGCTCAACAATCCGCGAATCTTCTTTGTCGAAAAGGGCAACATTGTAGGTGAAGATGTATATTTGGGATTGGGACGAAC
Source organism: Chloroflexota bacterium (assembly GCA_016219275.1). NCBI lineage: Bacteria > Bacillati > Chloroflexota > Chloroflexota bacterium. The sequence goes on along the minus strand of JACRBM010000054.1, from coordinate 107,961 downwards.
CGATGATGGACGATACCTGGCGGTGTTCTTTATTTACAAAAAAAACCGCGTTGCGCTGGTAACTAGTGCGCGTGATGAGGATGCCAAAGAACGGAGGCGATATGCAAAAAAATAAGAAAGCTCGTGATCCACTCCCAAAATCGTTCAAGACGATTGACGAATTCGTTAAGTTCTGGGACTCACATAGTACGGCGGACTATCCTGAAGCGTTTCGTGAAGTCAAAGCAAAAGTCAATATCAAACGCCGACACTATTTTGTTGCGCTGCGACCACGCTTGATGAAACAAGTTTCTCGTCGCGCGGAGGAAGAGGGAATCTCGACGGAGACATTGATCAACGCATGGCTCGCTGAAAAGTTGCGCGAAGCGGCGTAACGCGAATTGACTTGCCGTACTCGAATCTTACGCGGATGAACGCGGAACAACGGTTGCTCCGCGCGAGTCCGCGTTCTTTTTCAAATTGACTGATGCAACAAATTATCCAGTTGAATTCCGAAGATGACATCGCCGCGATTCGCGCGCGGGTCGAATCCGCGGAACTGAGTTACCTCGTGCTCGTGGTGCCGCGCCATTGCCGCGCGCTGGCGAATGAACGCGGCTTACAACTCGTGCGCCGCGCCGCCGAAGGTTCCGGCGCACAGGTCGCGCTCGTCGTTCACGACGACGACATTCGTGATCGCGCCGAGGCATTGGGGTTTCCGGTTTTCAGTTCGCTCGCCAAAGCGCAGAAAACGCGCTGGACGATGGAGCCGCTCGCGCCCGGCAAGTGGCAGGATGCGAGTGGCGGACGCTTGTTCGTCGAGCGACAACAACGCGCGCCGAGCGCACCGCCTGAAACGACCGCGCCAATCGTCGCGCGCGTGTTCGACCTGGTGCGCGAGTATCGCACAGTCATCGTCTCGATTGTTGTGGTGTTGCTTGTGATTTGCGTCGCCGCGTTTTTGCTCGTGCCCGCGGCGAAGGTGCGGGTCGTGCCATCGCCCGTCGCCATCGCGGTGACCGGCGATGCGATTGCCGATCCAACCGTGCAACAAATCACTTCGTCCACGCGCACAATTCCGGCGCGGCGCATTTCGCACGATGTTAGCGGCTCGGCGCAACTACGGACGACGACACAACGCCAAGTGCCGAACGCGCCTTCAATCGGCACGGTGACGTTCACGAATCAACGCACGGAAGAGACGATCATTCCACCGAGCACCATCGTCAAAACAAGCGCGGGTGTGCCGATTCGTTTCACGACGACGACGACCACGACCGTGCCGGCGGGTGTCGGTGCGCGCGCCGACGCGCCGATTCAAGCGATTGACCCAGGACCATCAGGAAATGTCAAGGAACTCGCGATCAACACGATTGAAGGGTCGCTCGCGATTGCCGCGCGCGTCATCAATACTAAACCTACGGTGAGCGGAACGCTCAAACCGGTGCGCGTTGTTACGGCGGATGACAAGAAAAAACTTGAGGCGCAATTGATTCAGCAACTCAAGCAACAAAGTCAGGAGACGCTCAAGAGCGAACTCAAGCCCGGCGAATTTCTCGCGCTCGATTCGGTGATCATTGATCCGACCGATTCGGTATTCGATCACGCGGTAGACGAACCGGCAGACGTACTCACTTTGCGAATGAATGCCGTCGCGTTTGGTATCGCGTTCGATCAGGAAAATCTCGCAACGATGGTCAGCGCGATCATCCAGCGGCAAATGGAAACCGGTTACCAATTGTTGCCGGATGGTGTCGTCGTGGAAACGCAACCGGGCGGCAAGTACCAGGGCATCGCGTTTCGGATGCCGATTCGCGCGATCGGGTACACGACGCCGCAAGTGGACCCGAACAAGGTGAGCCGCGCGTTGCAGGGACGCACGGTGGACGACGCGAAAAGTTATCTCGCGAGTGTGATCGCGGTCGCACAATCGCCGGAGATTGAAGTGTCGCCCATCGGGTGGAATCGTTTGCCGTGGCTGGGCTTTCGCATTGCCGTGTTTGTCGAGCCGCCGGCGGTGAAAAAGTGAGAGTGCTGGGTTTGGATGTGGGTGACAAACGAATTGGCGTCGCGTTCGGCGATACGACAGTGAACATCGCGACGCCGGTGAGCGTGATCACGCGCGGATCGTTCGACCACGATACGCGCGCGCTCGGCGACGCGATTCGCAAGTACGACGCCGAACGATTCATCGTCGGCTTGCCGCGCAACATGGACGGCACGCTCGGCGAGCAGGCGCAAGCGGTGATGACACTTGCGCAACATCTCGAACGCGCGCTCAAGGTGCCGCTCGCGTTTTGGGACGAACGCCTGACGACTGTCGCGGCGACGGAGCGGCGCAACGCGACCGGCGCGCGCGGCAAAAAATCGCGCCAATACCTGGATGCGATGGCGGCGGCAGTCATCCTGCAAGATTATTTGGATTCGCAAAGGAACGAGACGGAATGAAACGTACGATCCGACGCGTGGTTGCCGCGCTGTTTGCCATCGCGCTGTTTGCCTTTGTCGCGAGCGCGTTTTGGTTTGTCTATTCATTGCTCGCGCCGCCGCGTGATGATAGCGGTAGTTTGTTAGTGAGCACCAAGTCATTTCCCACGCCGGTTTCGGTCGAGGATACCTTGCTGGGCATGCGTTTGCAACAACGGCAAGATGAATTGAACGCGCCCGCCGGCACGGACGCGACGCCGTTCGCGTTTACGATTCTGCCCGGCGAATTGCCGCGCGATGTAGCAACGCGTTTGCAGAAACAAGGACTGATCAAGGACGCGGATTTATTCGTGGACTGGATCAAGTACCTACATGTCGGAACCAAGATTCAAGCCGGCGATTACGTGTTGCGGCGCACGATGACGATGAGCGAGTTGGTCGAGGCGTTGCAACATGGCTACGCGCGCGCGATCACGATCACGGTGCGACCGGGTTGGCGCGCGGAGGAGGTTGCAGATTATTTGGCGACGCTGGGATTGACCAAATTCAACAAGGACCAATTTCTGCAATCGGTCAAAACCAGCAAATTCGATTACGAGTTTTTGCGCGACCGTCCTAAAGGCGCGCCGACGACACTCGAAGGGTATCTTTTTCCGGAAACCTACAACGTGCCGTTCGATACGCCAACGGACACGTTGCTCGTCGTGATCCTCGACACGTTCAACGCGCGCGTGGATGTCAAGTTGCGCCAAAAAGCCGCCGCCGCAAAAATGACTTTGCACGAAGTGCTCACGCTCGCTTCGATTATCGAACGTGAAGCGGTCGTCGCGAACGAACGCCCGATCATCGCGAGCGTGTACTTGAATCGGATCAAAAAGAAAATGTTGTTGCAATCCGATCCGACCGCGCAGTACGCGCTGGGCTATCAAACCGCGACCAAGCAATGGTGGAAGATTCCGGTGACGATTGAAGAACTGATCGCGGCGAAGTCGCCGTTCAACACGTACTTGAATCCGGGCTTGCCGCCCGCGCCAATTTGTAATCCCAGTCTCGCGTCCATCACCGCGGCGCTCGAACCGGCACAGACTGATTACTTGTTCTTTTTCTCGAAAGGGGATGGCTCGCACGCGTTTGCGAAAACGTACGAAGAACATTTGCAGAATCAAACCAAGTACGGCGGAAAATAAATCAATCGTCAATCGGACATCGTAAATGAAAGTTCTGATGTTTTCCTGGGAATTCCCTCCGCACGTGGTTGGCGGGTTGGGCACGCACGTCGCCGAATTAGCGCCGGCGCTCGCGCGCGCCGGCGTGGAGGTGCACGTCGTTACGCCGCGTTGGCGTGGCGGTGCGACGGAAGAAATTCTCGCGGGCAACGCGGTGGTTCATCGCGTCGATCCGCCGTTTGGCGCAATGGGCAACTTTTACGCGGACGCGCATCAGACGAATTTGAATCTCGAAGAGCACGCGCAGATTGTGTGGGAACGCGTCGGTGGGTTCGATCTGATTCACGCGCACGATTGGCTCGTCGCGTTTGCCGGCGCGTCGCTCAAGCGGTTACACAAGACACCCTTGGTGGCGACGATTCACGCGACTGAGCGCGGACGCGGACGCGGCAACCTCGGCGGCGAGATGTCGTTCGCGATCAACGGCGCCGAGTGGTGGCTGACCTACGAAGCATGGCGCGTGATTTGCACGAGCCAATCTATGGCGCGCGAAGTGGAAACGTACTTTCAGACGCCGCCGAATAAAGTGGACGTTGTGCCGAACGGGGTGGATGCCGCGCCGTTCGACGCGCTCGACGGCGAAGACTTGTCCGAGTTTCGCGCGCGGTGGGCGTCGCCCGAAGAACGGATCGTATTCAATGTCGGGCGCTTAGTCCACGAAAAGGGCGCGCCGTTGATTATCGAAGCCGCGCCGCGCGTGCTCGCGCAAATGCCGTGCACCAAGTTCGTGATCGCGGGCACTGGCGGGATGAGCGAACCGCTCAAGCAACGCGTGCGCGAGCTGGGTATCGCCGACCGCGTGAACATCACTGGATTTATTTCGGACGATGATCGCAATCGGTTGCTCAAGGTCGCGGACACGGCGGTGTATCCATCGTTGTACGAGCCGTTCGGCATCGTCGCGCTCGAAGCGATGGCGGCGCGTTGTCCGATCATCGTCAGTTCGGTGGGCGGCTTGGGCGAGGTCGTCAAGTTGTACGAGACCGGCATCACAGTTTATCCCGACGATGTGGATTCGCTCGTGTGGGGTATGACGCACACGCTCCAACATCCCGACTGGGCGCGCGCGCGCGCGGAGAACGCGTATCGCGTGGTGAAAGCAGAGTACAACTGGGACCACATCGCGGATGCGACGCGCATGGTGTACGAACGAATTCTGCGCGAACGCGCCCAGGCGGAGTGGTAGGCGAAGAGACGGCGGCGATGGGTAAACATCGCCGCTGATTTTTTTCCCGGCAAAGGGAAATCTAACTTTGCCCCAAAGGTTAAAATAATTTATCCATTGCCCGGCGATAGGTTTGCCTCTTTTTTGCATCAATAGAAATAGAAGACCAAAGAGGAGGCAGGCAAATGAACTACACCGACAAGTGGTTGATCTGCTCATCATGCGGGAAGCAATTTTTATGGGATGCGGGCGAACAGTCATGGTATCAGAGCAACCACCTCAAGCATCAGCCGCGCCATTGCAAGCATTGTCGCGACTGCCGCAAAAAGCCAACGCATCAAGTGATGTTCAATCCATCGCCCGTCACGATGGGACGTTGACTCGCGCGTTCATCGCGCCGCCAAGCCACCGCCCGGTGGCTTGGCGCATGTACGACTCGTTGCAAGCCTCGTTGTGCGCGTGTGGTTGCTTCTGCCATTAAGGTCGGGTTTGCCCCTCAACTGAACTACCCCCTCCCTTATCTACGGGTGTGCGTCAAGTTTTTGGGTGGTGAAAAAAACTTGCGAAGGTTGAGTGTTCCAATATTTTGACGGACACCCCTCATCTCCGCATCGCTTGTTGCCGCCGGTTCGGTATGCTATAATGTTATCTGTTCTCGACCGCGTCGTCGCGAAGGAATGAAAATACGGCTCATCCCCATTTCGATTTAGGCGTGCTTGTTGCAATCAACTTTAGAGGGTTTCAATCAATGGCATCACATATCATCCAGTCCCAGAATCTTTGCAAATATTACCAGGTTCACCAAAAAGAACCTGGGTTGCGCGGTTCGCTCAAATCGTTTGTCGCGCGCAAGTACACCGATGTCAAGGCGGTAGACGATGTATCGTTCACGATTGACGCGGGCGAGGTCGTCGGTTTTCTCGGACCGAACGGCGCGGGCAAGACGACGACGCTCAAGGTGCTCTCCGGCTTGTTGTATCCGACGCGCGGCGACGCGCGCGTGCTCGATTTCACGCCGCACGAACGCCGCGCGGATTTTCTCCGCAGCATCACGCTCGTGATGGGGCAGAAGCAACAACTGAATTGGGATTTACCGGCGATGGACACGTTCCTGGTGAATGGCGCGATCTATGAAATCCCCGACGATCAGTTCAAGCAAACTCTGGCGGAACTGACGGAACTCTTGGAACTCGCGCCGCTGTTGAAAAAGCAAGTCCGCAAGCTGTCGCTTGGCGAACGGATGAAGTGCGAACTTGCTGCCGCGCTCTTGCATCGTCCGCGCGTGTTGTTTCTCGATGAGCCGACGATCGGGTTGGACGTGACGATGCAAACCAAGATTCGCCAATTCATCGGCGACTATAACGCGCGGTCCGGCGCGACGATCATTCTCACGAGTCACTACATGGCGGACGTGACCGCGCTGTGCAAACGCGTCATCGTGATTGATCATGGCAAGGTGTTGTACGACGGCGACCTGCACGCGCTCGCGGAAAAAATCGCGCCACATAAATTGGTGCGCGTTGAGTTTTCGCAAGTGTTGAACGGACAGCGACTCGAAAATTATGGCGAGGTCGTCAAGGTGCGCGGGCAACACGCCGAACTGCTCATCCCGCGCGACGCGACGCCGAACATCGCCGCGCGGATGCTTGCCGAGTTGCCGATCGCGGACGTGACGATTGAAGAGCCGCCCATCGAAGACGTCATCACACGCGTGTTCGAACAAGCCGCGCGCGCGCGCGCCGAACGCGGCGAGACGGACGAGGATGCGGAAGACGAGTGATGCAAATTCGTAATTCGTAATTCCAAATTGCAATTTCTACTCTGGGTTAGAATTCGAATTACGAATTACCAATTACGAATTGACAAAGGGACATCATGTTAAGAAAATACGCGGCTTTGCTCCGCCGCAGTATGGGTGCGATGTTCGAATATCGCGCCGCGATTTTTATCTGGATGCTGACGAATGTGATGCCGCTCGTCATGCTGGCAGTGTGGTTTTCGCTCGCCGAAGACGGACCGATTGCCGGGTACACCCAGGATGATTTCGTCGCGTACTATCTTCTGCTCACCGTGGTTCGGCAGATGACGAGTGTCTGGGTGATTTGGGAACTCGATTACGAAATTCGTCACGGCGCTCTTGCGATCAAACTGTTGCATCCGATTGATCCGATCCACGAGTACATCGCGGGTCATCTCACGGACAAGGTATTGCGCGTGGTAGTCTTGATTCCGCTTGGCTTGCTCGCGTGGTGGATTTTTCCAACGATACACTACGATCTGACGCCACTCAATTTCCTGCTCATGCTGATTGCCACGGTGATCGCGTGGTTGATTCGTTTTCTCTCGCAGTACTGTTTCGGTCTGCTGGCGTTTTGGATTTCCGAGTCCATTACGTTGAACGATGTTTGGTTCGCCATGACGATGATGCTGGGTGGCATCGTAGCGCCGCTCGACCTGTTTCCGGCGAACGTACGCGACGTGGCAAACTATTTACCGTTTCGATTCATGCTTGCTTTCCCGGTCGAGATTGTCTCCGGGCGATTGACGCCAGCCGAACTTGTGACCGGTTTCGCGACGATGACGTTTTGGCTGATCGTCATTGTAATTGTGTATCGCTGGCTCTGGCGCAAGGGCATTCGCCAATTCAGCGCGTTTGGCGCGTAACGAGCGGAAGGAATAGATTTGCGTTACCTAAGACTGCTCGGTGTGTTTTATCGCTATTCGCTCCTCAAAGAGCTAGAGTACCGCGTCAACTTTTTTTCCAATGTGTTGATGAGTGTGTTCTGGCTGGTGTGGGGCGTAGTTGGCGTTTCGATTTTCTTTTTGCATCGCGACAAGATGGGTGAGTGGACCTTTCCCGAAGTGCTGATCGTCGTCGGCTTGTTCACGTTTTTCAACGGCGTGATGGAATCGTTCCTGCGCCCGAACGTCGGCGCAGTGATCGAGCAGATTCGCGATGGCACCTTTGATTTCGTGCTGACCAAGCCCGTGAACGCGCAATTCATCGCGAGTTTGCGGAACGTTGTCTTGTGGCGACTCGTGGATGTGGCGATTGGTCTGGGCTTGATTGTTTACGCGCTGGGTCAACTGCATGTCACCCCGTCGCTCGCGAGCATCGCGTTCTTTGTCGTGATGACCGCGAGCGCGATTATCATCGTCTATTCGATCTGGTTGATGATGGTGTCGCTCGCGTTCTGGTTCGTCAAGATTGACAACATCACCGAACTGTTCTTCGCGTTTTACGAAGCGGGACGCTACCCGGTCACGATCTATCGCGGACTTGTGCGCGTGCTGTTGACGTTCATCGTGCCGATCGCGTTCGTGACGACGTTTCCGGCGAGCGCGTTACTGGGTCGTCTCGATACGACGATGACCGCCACCGGTTTCGCGTTCGCGCTGGGTCTGCTCATCGCCTCGAATCGGTTTTGGAATTTCGCGCTCCGCCACTATTCGAGCGCGTCGAGTTGAGCCACGAATCAGCCCACACAACTAAACGAATTCACGCGCGCTGGTAAGATTCTCCACGGAAAAACGATAATAGAATTGGAGACATCGTGAAACGACTCGACCCTGCTTTTCTGATGCGCTGGATCAATTTCTATCCACCTTTTCTCGGCGCGGGCATTCGTGTCAAACGCGCCGCCGCCGATTTCCGGACGATTGTCGTCGAGATGAAATTGACGCGCTTGAATCTCAACGCGGTCGGTACGCATTTCGGCGGCTCGCTCTACGCGATGTGCGATCCCTGGTTTATGCTCATTCTGATGAATGCGCTTGGCGCGGACTATGTGGTGTGGGACAAATCGGCGAGCATTCAATTTCTCAAGCCAGGACGGGGCATAGTGTCGGCGACGTTTCACATTCCGGGTGAAACGATTGACGCGATTCGCGCGCAGGCAGACGCAGGACAAAAAATCGAGCCGACGTTTGCGGTGGATGTCGTGAGCGACACAGGCGAGGTGATCGCGCGCGTCGAAAAATTGCTCTACGTACGGAGGAAAAATGCGCGTGCCACATAAGGACGACGGGTTGGAAAAACAAATCACATATTATCGTTCGCCAATCGGTTTGATCAAGATCACATCGAGCGCAAAGGGCATCGCCTCGCTCTATTTTGTTGATGCCGGGACGCCGAGCGTCACGCTCCCAGATTGTTTGCGCGAAGGCGTTTCACAGCTGGACGAGTATTTTAATCACACGCGCACAGAGTTTTCGCTCGCGTTGGATCTGCGCGGGACCGATTTTCAAAAACGCGTGTGGGGCGAGTTGCTGAAAATTCCGTTCGGCAAAACGATTTCCTATCGCGACATGGCAATCGCGTTGGGCGACCGCAACGCGCTACGCGCGGTCGGCAGCGCGAATGGACAGAATCCGATTTCGATCATCGTGCCGTGCCATCGCGTTATCGGTTCGGATGGCTCGCTCACCGGGTACGGCGGCGGATTGTGGCGCAAAGAGTGGTTGCTGAATTTCGAGGGCGTTTTGGGTGTGCGGGTGATGAATGCGCCGAGTGGATGATCGCGCCTTGTTGGCGCGCGCCCAAACGAGCGCGGCGGGGTTCGGCGAATTGTTCGACGCGCACTATAAGCGCATCTACGTGTACGCATATCGCCGCGTCGGTTCGCGTGAGATCGCCGAAGATATTGCGGCGAGTGTGTTTGAGGATGCGCTGCGCGACATCAAACGTTTGCGTTGGCAGGACAAGCCGCTCGTCGCGTGGTTGTATCGCATCGCGTCGCGTCGCGTTGTGGATTTTTATCGTGCGCGGCGCGATCACATCGCGCTCGATCAGATCGCGGCGCGCGCGTCGGACGATAACCCGAACGACGCGGTGACGCGCGCAGATGAATTCGCGGCGGTGCGGCGCGGCATCGCGCGTCTGAGCGATCGCGATCGTGAGATCATTCGCCTCGCGTATTTCGACGAATTGAGCGGCGAAGACCTCGCGGCGATGCTCGGTTGTTCGGCGAACAGCGCGTACGTGCGTTTGCATCGCGCGTTGGCGAAACTGAGAAAGGTGTTGCTCGATGAAGCGTGATCTTGAGGAGACGTTGCTCGAATGGCGGCGACGCGAGTCCATTCCCCCGTCCACGCGTCGCGCGGCGATACGCGCGCAGTTGATGCGCGCGTATGGCGAAATGCAACTCGCAGTTTTTGCAACGCGCATCGGTTGGCTAGGCATCGCGTTTTCCGAGCGCGGCATCGCGGCATTGCATCTACCACGCGGTTCGCGCGCGCAAATGTTGCGCGATTTGCAACGCGCGTTTCCCGATGCCACAACTGTGGACGCGCCGCCTGCCGACCTCGCGCGTGAATTACGCGAGTACGCTGAAGGTCATCGCCGCGAATTCGATGTGCGCTTGGACTGGTCTTTGGTGAAACCGTTTCAGCGCGCGGTGTTGCAAGCCGCGCATCGTATCCCGTTCGGCGAAACACGGTCGTATGGTTGGATCGCGCGGGCGATTGGCAAACCCGGCGCGTCGCGGGCGGTCGGTCAGGCGCTCGGTGCGAATCCGTTGCCAATCATTCTGCCTTGCCACCGCGTCATCAGCAGTGACGGCGGGCTGGGTGGATACGGCGGCGGGCTGGCGCTCAAGCGTAAATTGCTCGCACTCGAAGGCGCGGCGGTGAATTTATGATTTCAGATTTAGGATTTGATGAAATGGATTGTGCCACAGCCATCCTTGCGAAAGTAACGATTCTTGGCAAAGGAGACCACATTCCACTCCAAGATGCGCTCGAACCTTCGCAAGGGTGAGCAGTCACTGAACCAATCGCAAATCCTAAAATGACGGAGGCGAGTGACCGAGTACGATATTCTGATTGTTGGCGCGGGACCAGCGGGTTCATCTGCCGCGATTCAAATCGCGAATCGCGATTCCGATCTCGCGCGACGCACACTCGTTATTGATAAAGCGGTATTCCCACGACCCAAACTGTGCGGCGGCGGCGTGACGACACACGCGGACGCGTTGCTCGCGCAGTTGCGCGTCACGGTGGATGTGCCGTCGTTTCCGATTCACGCGATTCGGTTTGTGTACGACGATTTGCGGTTCACGTTTCATCAACGCGATATCTTTCGCGTTGTACGCCGTGAAGAATTCGATATGGCGTTGACGCGTATCGCGCGCACACGCGGCATCGAACTGCGCGAAGATGAGGCGTTGCGTGATTTGCGACGCGATGAGCGCGGTGTGGAGATCCAAACGACGCGCGGGAGCTATCGCGCAAAAATCGTGATCGGAGCGGATGGCGCGAACAGTGTCGTCCGCCAAAAACTGGGTCTGGCGCGCTGGGATCGCATTTCGCGCTTGATGGAAATTCTCACGCCGGCGGACGCGACTCGCGCGCCAGAGTTTATCGAAAACACGGCGGTATTCGATTTCACGCCGATAGCGCGCGGCGCGCAAGGTTACTACTGGGACTTTCCATCGTTCAAGCAAGGCACGCCGGCGATGAATCGCGGCGTGTTCGATTCGCGTGTGCATCCCGATTTTCCGCGCGCGCCACTCAAGCCGATTTTCGATGAATCGCTCGCGCGACGAAACGTCGAATTGGACGAGGCGCGTTTGCAAGGACATCCCGAACGGTGGTACGACGCGGCGATGAAGCATTCCTCGCCGCGCGTCTTGCTCGCGGGTGATGCGGCGGGGACCGAGCCGTTGTTCGGCGAAGGAATTTCGCACGCGCTCGATTTCGGCAAGTTCGCGGCGAACGCGGCGATGCGCGCGATTGAGCATGAGGATTTTTCGTTTGCCGATTACGAACGGCGTATCGCGTGGAGCGCGTTGGGGCGACGACTGCAATTCAAGCGACTGGTCGCGCACATTGCCTACGGCAAGCGCGGCGATTGGTTTTATCGTGCGGGGTTTCATGCATTACGTATGATCTTCGGCAAGTAGGTTTATGTCAGTGGAGATTTCAGTCCTCGCCAGATAGACACGCCGATCCAGATGATGCCGCCAGCAATCATACCAATGCCGGTGAGAATCAGTCCCAGAAAAAAACTGTTGATGATCTGTGCCCGAATCAGGTAGCTCATCACCGTTGCGACGATGACACCGTCGGTGGGTGGCTTGGAACTGAGAAGGCGCGGGTTAAAGAACGCGGGTCCGAATATCCAGCTAAATCCAATGATGACATTGACGATGCCATCAAGGATCATAATTATGCTCGCGAGAAAAACCAGATTGTTTTGCTTGGCTCGAAGTTGTGGTTGATAATTGACTTGCACCTGTTCCAGAAATTTCTTGGCGTCCTGCCAATGCCAGCCACTCTGTAGACAGATTGAGGCAATCACATCATCCTGGTTGCGTTCATCCTCAAGTTCGCGCAAAACGAATTCAGCTAGGGCTTGGTTTTTTTGATCTTGTTCCATGTGTAAAATTCATCAATGATAAACATGAGAGCAGAATGCGCTTGACGCGCGAGAACCGAAATCAAGCGCGACAATTTTAACATCGCGATGCACGCGAGTCCCCACAATGGAATGATCCACAGCGGCGGCGCTTCGCCCGTGATATAGGTCCACTCGCGCATTGTTGTGCCCAGCCACTCGTACGTTCCTCCCAATAACATCCCGCACAGATACAACTCGAATGCTTCGTCGAGATTGAAGCGGTACGCGATCAACGCGCTGCCGACCAGGATGCCCGCGGCTAACATCGCGTCGAGTCGTCCCGACCAATCTACCGCCGTGAGTTTTGGCGCGCTGATGGCAAACGTAAGTACGGGTAGCGCGATGAACGACGCGAGCATAAACATAGGACGCGGATTAACGCGGACGAACGCGGACAGATTATTTTTATCCGCGTTCGTCTGCGTTAATCCGCGTCCCATAATCAACGCACGCAAATGTGTGACGGTGAGCAAACCGATTGCCCACAACGGCGGCAAATAATCCGGCGGAGTTTGCCCGTTCGAGTACGTCCACACGCCGCGCGTCGTGCCCCACCATTCGCCCCAGTAACCGAGCGCATACGCCGCGACGAACAACGGCACATCCGCGCGCCAATCGCTTTGATACAATACCAGCGCGATGACGGTGAAAAGTGCGAGCCAGGCAGACAAACCGATGTAATCAAAAATTATTCGCGCGTTCTCCCATCCGCCGAGTGCGTACTGATAAATGATCCAAAGAAAAAAGAGACGCGCGAGGAATGTGAGGATGTGGTTGCGATCAAAGCGCATGGGGAAAAAGTCTGGAAAAAGCGCGACAAGGAAACGAGGGAAATGAGGTCACCGTTTCCCTAATTTCCCTGGTTTCCCTATTTTCCATGTTCTACTTGCGATAATCTTCGCGTGCTGGATAGAAGACATCCATAAACCGGCAAGGTGTGATTGCTTTGCCGGAATGTTTGACGTTTGCCGGAATTACGATGACCGACCCAGGTCTCACAGTGCGCGTTTCACCGACGAGCGTGAATGTGAATTCACCTTCGAGCACGATCGAGATTTGCTCATGCGGATGCGCGTGCTCCGGCAAAATTGCGCCCGCATCAATCTGCCACGACGACAGCGTCATGTTCGCCGAGTGGACAAACCGTCCGTGAAAACCTGGGACGATTTCGTGTTCGGTGAGATCGTTCAATTCGATGAAAGGCATAGGGTGCTCCTGTCCGAAACCCGCGTGATTCGTCACAGGGTGCCGGTTGTTTGGAAAATCGTTGCTGGCTGGCGCAGTTAGCGCAGCAGTAATAATGTCGAAAGTGGCATCGCGACAATGCGCGGATCGTCAATGTCAACCGATTCGTTGAGCGTGATGAGCAAGCCAAATGGCGCATTGTAGACGGAGCGCTCGATGAAACTTCGCAAGCCGCGTGTGTCGCTGTACTCAATCCGTCGGCGATATTTCACTTCGATTGGGATGCGTTGTTCGCCAACCGTCAAGACGAAATCCACCTCTGGCTCTGCGCCGCGTTCGGGAAAATGCGCCACATCCAAACCGAGAATCGAACTGACGAAATATCCCACGACACTTTCGGCAACGTGTCCAGCAAGATCGGAGAGATGAGGTTGCGCCGCCAGTCCTTCTTCGGTTAAGGGCACGACTTCTTGCAGCCAACTGGCGCGCAAGGCGTGATCGCACAAGCACAACTTAGACGCGCCGCGGCGGCGTTTTAGACGCAATTCGAGTGGCTCTATCAGGCGCACCAGGAGCGTACCATTCAAAAAGCGCAAGTAGGCGAGAATGCGTTGCCACCCGATATTCGCGCCCATCGCGCGCTTGAGTTCATCAAGATAAAGTGGTTGGTTCGGGGATTGTCCGATGTAACGACACGCGACGCGGAAAACCTCCTCCAATAATTTTTCATCGCGGCGGCGTCCTTTCTCGCCGATCCGCAAATCGTGTTGGATCACGCGGCGGATAATTGTTTCATTCAGCTGATCAGCAAGTTCCTCCCAGGGACGCTCGGCGTGGACGTGTGCAATAGGATACGCGCCGCGTTCGGAAAAAGCCGCGAATGCCGCATGACGCGTTTGGGTATGTTGCTGTCCAAACGAAGCAAGATCCTGCCAAAATTTTTTATCCTTGAGCGGGGTAAGCCCGTTGAATGGCAAGAAAGCGGGAATCGGAGCGAACCCGCGCAAGGCGGAAATCTCGCGTAAATAGAGTGGTCCCATTTCAACCGTACTCAGACGTCCCGCGAGACTGTCGCGCCCCATCTCGATGCGAAGTGCGGAACTACCGGTCACCATCACGCGGACGCCGTGCAAATCAACAAGGTGTTTGAGTTGCGGCGCCCAATCCGGGAGATTTTGAACTTCATCGAAAAACAAAAAGGCAGGTCGTCCATCACGGTCGGCAGTGTTAAAAGTTTTACCGAGAATGGATTGTTCGAACCAGCGCGAGAGTTCAAGAATTGGCTCGCTCAATTCCAGCAATGAGGGCAGTTCGTCGAACTGGACGCGCAGGATGCGTTGCGGCTCCACGCCTTCGTCAAGGAGCTGTTGGATGATCTGTTGTAAGAGTGTCGTTTTGCCGACTTGGCGCGCGCCGCGCAAAACAATGACCGGCGCGAGTCCTCCTTTAAGCCGCGCGAGAACCGGTTCGAACGCCCACCGTTTCAAGGGTGGAAGTTGCCGCATCGGTTGATTGTTCCACCACGGATTCGCGTCGCGCAAGTTTCGTTCCGCGCCTTGTTGAAGCCGTTGAAACAAAGTTTGCATTTGCGCCTCGGACAAGTTGGGGAAATCCTCTTGTCTGATCGTCATTATAGCCGGGGTCGGTTCAATTGACCAACTTTATCGCTTGATCGTCGCTTCTCTTTCAGGTCCGACCGAAATCCATTTGACCGGCACGCCGACCAACTTTTCGATGGTCGCGATGTACTGGCGCGCGCGGGCGGGCAGATCGGCGTACTTGCGCACGCGCGTAATGTCGGTGCGCCAACCGCGCAGTTCGCGATAAATCGGTTTGACCTGTTCGAGTTGGTACGCGTTGAGCGCGTAATAATGTGCGCGCTTGCCGTTGAATTCGTAGCCGACACAAATCTTGATCGTGTCGAATTGGCTGAGGATGTCGAGCTTGGTCAGGAACAAACTGTCCGTGCCGTTGACTTGCGACGAAAAGCGTACGACCTCGGCGTCGAACCAGCCGCCGCGGCGAGTGCGCCCGGTCGTCGCCGCGACTTCTTGGAGCGCGCGCCGGGCTGGGTCGGCGTCGTCGCGGATTTCGGTTGGCAATGCGCCCGCGCCGACGCGCGTTGTGTACGCTTTCGCGACGCCGACGATGCGCGTGAGCGCGCGCGGGGGTATGCCCAAGCCAGCGGTCGCCGCGGACGCGAGCGTCGTCGAGCCAGTGACGAACGGGTACGTGCCCCAGTCGGGATCGAGCAATGAACCCTGCGCTTGTTCGAGGAGCATTTTTTTCTTTGTGCTCATCGCTTGCTGAATTATCGGAAAAACTTCGGCGATATAGGGCTTGAGCGCGGCAAAGTATCCGCGATAATCGGCGAAGATTTTTTCAAAGTCGAGTGGCGCGCCGCCAAATGCGACAATGATTTTGTTTTTCAACGCGAGTTGCACGCGCAATTTTTCCGCGAACAGTTTTTCGTCCGCGACATCGCTCCAGCGCAGACCGTTGTAACTTACCTTGTCCGCAAACGCGGGACCGATGCCGCGTCGAGTTGTCCCCGTCGCGCCCGCGCCTTTCGCATCTTCGTACAATCCATCGAGGACTCTGTGATACGGCATGATCAAATGTGCGCGCGGCGAAATAAACAATCGTTTTTCCACGCGAATGTTCGCGTCGCGCAACGTGTTCAGTTCTTCGATGAGTACCGCGGGATCAATCACGACACCGCCGCCGACGAGACACTTGACGTGCGGATAAAAAATGCCGGATGGAATCAGATGAATCTTGAACGTGCCGAACGGATTGACGACGGTGTGTCCCGCGTTGTTGCCGCCGTTGTAGCGCGCGACAAAATCGAAATCACGCGCGAGATAATCAATCGCTTTGCCTTTGCCTTCATCGCCCCATTGCGCGCCGAGCACGACCGTGACAGACATGGTGCCTCCAATATTCAGTATTCAGTGGTTAGTATTCTGTATTCAGAACGCGTTCGACGATTGCTTCAGCCAATCCGACGTACGAGAACGGCGACAATTCGCGCAACTGCGCCTTGACCGATTCGTTTACATCGAGCGACGCAACCCAGGATTCGAAATCGTCGCGCGAGAAACACGCACCGCGCGTGAGCGATTTGAGTTTCTCGTAGGCATCCGCTACGCCCGCCGCGCGTAGGATCGTTTGCGCGCCTTCGGCAATGATCTCCCAATGCGATTCCAACTCGGCGCGAATCTTCTCTTCATTCGCGGCGATGCGCGTCAAACCACGCGCTAAACTGGTGTACGCGATGAGCGTGTGACCGAGCGCGACGCCGAACGTGCGCCGCACCGTCGAATCAGACAAATCGCGTTGCAGACGCGAGCGCGATAATTTGTCCGCGTAATGCGCGAGGAGTGAATTCGCGATTCCCAGGTTGCCTTCCGCGTTCTCGAAATCAATCGGATTCACTTTTTGCGGCATCGTGGACGAGCCGACTTCGCCGGCGACGACACGCAGTTTGAAAATGTCGTCGCTGATGTACCGCCACACGTCTTGCGCGAAATCAATCAAGATCGAGTTGGTCAAACGCACCGCGTCGAAAAAGCGAATCCAATTGTCGTACGGTACAAGTTGCGTCGTAACGAGATTCGGTTCGAGTCCGCGCGTGCGAATGAACGCGTCGCTGAACGCGAGCCAGTCTACTTGTGGCGCGGCAGCGACGAGCGCGTTGAAATTTCCGACCGCGCCGGTCAGTTTTGCTTCATAGCGATGCGCGGCAAGCATCGCGCGTTGTGTTTTCAAGCGCGCGAGGAACACGGCGAATTCTTTGCCGAGCGTCGTCGGCACGGCGGGCTGACCGTGCGTGCGTGCGAGCATCGGCGTGGCTTTGTGTTCGCGCGCGCGCGCGGCAATCTGCGCCATGATGCGGTCGAGCGCGGGCAGGATGATCGTATCGCGTGAATCGCGCAACGCAATCGCTTGCGCGATGAGGTTCACATCCTCGGAGGTCAAGCCAAAGTGGAGCCACTCGATCACATCGGCGAGCGAGGTCGCGCCGAGTTTTTCGCGCAGCCAGTACTCGATGGCTTTGACATCGTGCCGCGTGCGTGCCTCGATCTCTTTGACGCGTTGTGCGTCGGAAATATCGAAATTGGAAATTAGAGATTGGAGATGAGCGATTTCGGGTTCGGCGAGCGGACGAACGAGATGTGCATCGCGCGAGAGTGCGATGAGGTAGTCCACTTCAACGCGTGCGCGTTCGCGGATCAGTGCGAATTCGGAGAAATGGTCGCGCAGAGATTCAGTCTCGCGCGCATAGCGTCCATCGAGGGGAGAGAGGGCGGAGATGGTCATGTCGCTCATGCCAAAATAAACCAGATGCAGAATTGGCGATATACTCGCCGCTTATTTTAAAATTCTTTTGGAAAGAAGCGTGAGCACATCTTCCAAAGCGCGAACTGATGAATCGCTTACATCATCCGCGGTGTGAAGGTGATGTGGATGCGTTTTGATTTCTGGGTGGTGTGGCGCATTGTCCCAGCCCGCAATCAAATTGTCTGACTCGTCCAGCCAATAATAGCTGTATTTTATCAACGCACCGTCAATCCAGACTTGCGAAACTCGCAAATTACTTCCGTCCGCAAGCAGAAATTTCGCTTTATACTGTCCCAGTCCCTCGCGGATAAATTGATCGGAAGATTCGACGCGCGTAATGAGTTGGCGATAGTGTATGAGCAATGCGTCATTCACGGAAGGCTTGCCATTTCTTTCAGCGCGTGAGAGACATGCTTGGCACGCGCTAAGACTTGAGTCCAGAAAAACCAGTCATTGTAATCTTCATGCGCCTGTACCGTATTCAGTGCACGCAGTTTTTTTCGTTCGAACTCGGCAAGCGCAACGCCGTACTTGCGTTCATAGCGATGGATGCGCGCGAGCGCCTCACGGCTTTCTTTGGTGAGTTCGCGTGCGCGTTGCTTGGCGGCAATCCTTAGCGCGGTTCGCATCAAACGTTCGCGTTCGTCGCTAGTCAGCGATTCGATTGCCTTCGGCACACGTAATTCGATTTGCTCCATCATTTACCTCTCACGCTTTCGCCGTTACGACTAGGTCTTTCTTCCCAGGTTCAACCGCGCCGCCCATCCAAAACGCTTTCGCAATATCGCCGGTGTAAATCGCGTTCGGTTTCGCTTCGCATCCTGCCCAGCATCCCGGACATTTGCGAACGACCTCGCGCTGTTGTTTCGTCTTTTCGTTATACCACAATTCTTGGAGCGATTGCTGGCGCAAGTTGCCGACGACGGTTGGATAGTACACGCACGTCATCACATCGCCGTTCGGCATCAAGCGCATGTGATTGTGTAATTCGATGCACGGTGGCTTGGGGTCTTCGCGATTGAACAGCAAGCGGTTCTTCAAGCCGCGCACATAATACTTTTGCACCAGATATTCCGGAATATCGTGGATGCCATCGCGCCGATCGAGTTGATCGAAAATGTAATTGAGTTGCTCCGACGTGAAATCGGACATCGAGACCGATTTCATATCGGGCACATCTTTTTCCTTGTCCGTGTTCATGCGATAGAGTGTGTAATGATCGGTTGCGATTGCATAATGCACGCTCACGCCGAGTTTCGCCATTTCGTCGCGCAGCGGTTCGATGTGATCCCAGTTTTTGTCGGTGATCGTTTGATTGACGCCGACATAGAATCCGGACTGGTCGCGCAATTCAACCAAGCCGCGCAGAGTTCGCATCGCTTTGTCGTACAAGCCGCGATAGCCGCGAATCTCGTCGTGCCGCGCGCCAACCGCGTCAATCGAAAGTTTGAGATGTAGTTGCTTCGAACCAATCGCTTTGACGTACTCGAGAATGCGCTCGGTCATCACGCCCGCCGTCGTCACGTGGAGCACGGTCGGGTTCGTCTCTTCGAGAATCGCGCGCGTGATCTCGGTAAGGTCGCGGCGCAGGAATGGTTCGCCGCCAGTGATACGCAGCGAATCGAGGTGCGGAATTTGTTTGAAGACGTGACGGATTTGATCCACCGTCATATCGTCGTGGTCGGTCTTTTTCCACACGTCGCACATAAAGCAACGCAAGTTGCAGCGCCAGGTGACGATGAACGTTGCCATGTTGGGTAATTCGACGCGTCCAATTTTATTATTGACCACCGCTTTTGCGATGTTGACATACGTACCAAGTGCCATTCAATCTCCTGCCGAGTGCACTATGTGCACTATCACACGATCACACTATTCATACTTTTCGCGCCGAATCGCGCTGACTTGATCGGCAAGAATGCCGAACATGAAAATGATAATGCTCGCGAGAATAACGACGATTGCGCCGGAGGGAATGTTCAAACGTTGGCGCAGAACAACGTCGAGAATCCAGTATCCGATGCCGATGAAGAATAGAATCGCGCTCGTTGGCGCAAAGACGCGCAGCGGATCGAAAAGCGCGATGATGCGGACGATCAACATCAGCGTATTCAAACCGTCTTTGACCGGATTGACCGTGCTTGTGCCAACACGCGGCGCGGTTGTGATCGGGATATAAGCGATGTTGTACCCTTCTTTGAACAGTGCGAGCGTCAGTGTGGTGGTGAACGAAAAACCGTTCGGTAAAATGTGCAAGAATAATTTTGCCACGTCTTTGCGAAACGCGCGAAAGCCGGAATTCAAATCGGGAATGTCGGTTTGCGCGAGATAGTTCGCCACTTGAGACAAAAGCCATTTCCCCGGGCGGCGCAACAACGGAAAATTCGAGCCCTTGGCGCGCGCGCCAACGACCATGTCGTTATCGCCAAAATTGTCGAGCAGTTTGGAAATCTGCGCGGCGTTGTGTTCGCTGTCCGCGTCCATCATCACGATGATGTCGCCGGATGCCGCGCGAATTCCGGTCTTGAGCGCCGCGCCGTAGCCCTTGTTGGTACGATGGCGCATCACGCGAAAACCGGCGCGCTGGGCGATTTCGGCGCTGCGGTCGGTCGAGCCGTCGTCAACCAGAATGATTTCGGCGCGCTCTTTCCAAGCGCACAAACCGTCCACCAACTTGGGCATGCTGGCTTCTTCGTTATGGACGGGGATGATGATCGAGATTTTCGATTTGTGATTTTCGATTTGCGATTGCATCGGCGCGTTCAGCGTTGTTGTAGTTTTTTCAATTCAGCGCGCAGGCGTTCCACTTCGGCATCTGCGGCTTGCCGCGCGGCGGCTTCTTCTTCCGCGGCTTCCTGGGCTTCGAGCGGTGTCTTGAGCAGTTCGCCCGTGCGCGGATCGAACAAGCGCAAGTCACCTTCGATGATTTGCAAAGCGAGTCCTAGAATTGTGCTATGCAGTTTGGCTTGCGTGTCCGGCGTAATCGGCGCATAGTTGTTTTGTTCGAGGCGATAACCTTGCAGGGGCGGCTTGAGATATTCTTGATACGGATCGTGGATAAAATATTCCGTGACGCCAAGTTCGGCGTACAACGCGCGCTTGTTACCCAGGTCTTCGAGTCGCGTAGAGCGCGAAGTGATTTCGATGGCGACATCGGGCGCTTTACCTTCTTCCCACAACTTGTACGTGCGGCGCAGTTTTTTGTTGATCCCTTTGACGACGAACACGTCAGGCGAGATGGATGCCGCTGGGTTACCTTCCTCGTAGTACAGCATCAAGTTGCCAGACACATAAACATTCGGCTCGTTGCGAAAGTAATATTCGAGTGCGGTGCGGAGGTAGATCAGGACTTGGGCATGAAAGTCAGTTTCTGTCATGGGTTTACCGTCCGATTCGGGATAGATTACGCGCGCGGTGATGGGCGGTTCTGTTTTTGGTGGTGAAATAACCGTTGCCATTTTATTTCCTCACTTGCCCCAGCACGTACCGATGGTGCGCCCAAATTGCCTTGATCTGCCACGGGATCGGCGCGCGTTCGAGAAACGTATAGCGATCAATCATCGCTTTGAGTTCAGGACGGCGACCCAGATAATAGTCCATCGTGCTCCAATTCCATCCCGCGCCGGTAAATTGCGCGTCGAGTTTTTTCGATTGGATGCCGAGTCGTCGCAAAACCTGGGACGCCGGCATCACCGTGTCGGGCCACGGCGGCACGTCGAGCACGCCTTCGTCAATAAAGTTGATTTTGCAATCGCGCAGAATTCTCTTGATGCGGTTGATGTTCGCCCACGCTTCGTCCACGTAATTGACGAAATCGCGTTCGAGCAAATACTTGCGCATCAAGTAACCGACTTGCACACGGTTCGGCATCGCGACGAAAACGAGTTTGCGCGATACGCGCACGAGTTCGCGCAACAACGCTTCCGCGTTCGGCAGGTACCACAACCCCGCCCATTCCCAGGTCAGGTCGAACGAATGATCGTCGAATGGCAAGCGCGCGAAATCGGTGTGATGTGTGAAGGTCGCGCGCAAACCCAGTTCGTCCCAGATGCGCTCGACGCCGGCGAGACGGTCCGCGTGCTCGTCCACGAGCGTTACGGCGCAGCCGCGTTGCGCGAGGCGGACGCTGTTGATGCCGCTCACACCCGCCATTCCGAAAATGGGCGCTTCGAGGACGGAGCGAATGTTATGCTGGCTGACGATGCGGTCGAGATAATCGTTGAGGACGAGTCGTTCGTAGACTAGCCCCAGCCCTTCGTTGTAATCGGTGAGATATTTCTTCCAGCGATCAACGGGAATGGGTTGGCGAATCGGTGTGTCGGTCATCGCGAGGGAGTTTACACGATTTCGAGTGGTTTGTCGAATTGATTTGTGGATGCGACGGTTCAAGTATTTTTTTTGGAGCGACGAACGTCACTTGCTCTGGACCTCGTCCGGCTTGACGCCGATGAATGACAGCACGATTTCGGTGGGCCACTGGCGATGCTCGTTGAATGCGGCGCGCGCGTCGCTGAGCGCGCGAATCCGTTCGTTGCGATGTGAGGCAAATCTGCCGGGTTCTTTTTGTTGCATTAGCCACTCGATAATCCCGGCATTCGTGCCGTCGCTATTCGCAATACCATCGCGCAGATACTCGGTCAAGTAGCGTTTGTAAAGTTTGTGGTCGAGCATC
This sequence comes from Chloroflexota bacterium, assembly GCA_016219275.1. Lineage (NCBI taxonomy): Bacteria > Bacillati > Chloroflexota > Chloroflexota bacterium. The sequence goes on along the minus strand of JACRBM010000054.1, from coordinate 85,564 downwards.
GTGCCTCCGCTGTTATGAACTTGGCTTGAGTCGTTCGACAAAATATCGGTGAAATCGCGTGTCGCCGGTCAACTCGGGGTGAAACGAGGTCGCGAGCAAGTTGCCCTGGCGCGCGGCGACAATCGTGCCGTCGTCCAACTTGGCAAGCACCTCGACGTGTTTGCCGACGCTTTCCATCATCGGCGCGCGAATGAAAATCGCGTGGAATGGACGATGCGGGTCGCCATTGCTCGTGACGCTTGCGAGTGTGGGAACGTCGAGGTCTGCTTCAAAGCTATCCACCTGTCGCCCAAACGCGTTGCGCCTGACTTGCACATCCATCACGCCGATGAGCGGCTGACGCATGCCAACATCTTTCGCGAGAAAGATCATGCCCGCGCACGTGCCCCACACCGGTTTGCCGGCATGGCACATTTCCCGAATCGGTTCGATCAAACCGTACTCGACCGCGAGCTTGCCAATCGTCGTGCTTTCGCCGCCGGGAATGATCAGCCCGTCGAGATCGCGCAACTGTTCCGGTTTGCGTACTTCAATCGCGTCCACGCCGAGGGATTGCAAAATTTTGATGTGTTCGATGAATGCGCCTTGCAGCGCGAGAACTCCCACCTTCATGTCGAGTTATCCGTCTTGGGGCTGTAATTGGTAAATGGTAATTACCACTTACCAATTACACTTTACCAGCCGCGAACCGCGAGTTGTTCTTTTTCCGGAATCGCGCGCGCGGCGAGACCAGACATGGGTTCGCCCAGTCCGCGTGAAACTCGCGCGATGATATCGGGATCGTTATAGTGCGTCGTCGCTTCGACAATCGCTTTCGCGCGTTTCGCCGGATCGCCGGACTTGAAAATGCCGGAGCCGACAAAGACGCCATCCACGCCGAGTTGCATCATCAATGCCGCATCTGCCGGCGTCGCGATGCCGCCCGCGGCAAAGTTCACAACTGGCAAGCGACCCAGGTCGGCGGTCTCTTTCAACAATTCGTACGGCGCGCCCAGTTCTTTCGCGACGCGCATCAATTCGTCGGGGCGCATGTTTTGAATGCGACGAATCTCGCCGAGCACGGTGCGCGCATGCCGCACCGCTTCGACCACATCGCCGGTGCCGGCTTCGCCTTTCGTGCGAATCATCGCCGCGCCTTCGCCGATGCGGCGCAACGCCTCGCCGAGATTGCGGCAACCGCACACGAACGGCACTTTGAAATCATGCTTGGCGATATGATTTTCTTCGTCCGCCGGCGTCAGGACTTCACTTTCGTCAATGTAATCCACGCCGAGCGCCTCGAGCACTTGCGCTTCGACGAAATGACCGATGCGCGCTTTTGCCATCACTGGAATCGTGACCGCTTCCATGATCTCAACGATCTTAGTGGGGTCCGCCATCCGCGCAACGCCGCCCTCGCGACGAATGTCGGCAGGTACGCGTTCGAGCGCCATCACCGCGCACGCGCCGGCGTCTTCCGCGATTTTCGCTTGCTCGGCGGTCGTCACATCCATGATCACGCCGCCTTTGAGCATTTGCGCCAAACCAACTTTGACTGCCCAGGTTCCAACTTGTTTCTCTGCCATAGTTCTCCTTTCATCTATCCAGAATCAATCGGTAATCTGCGTGTCTCAAACCAATCTGCCATCGAGCCGCTATAGTTTCTCGCGCGCGGATAGCCGAGAATACTCAGTGTGGTGAACAAGTGCGATGAACGATTGCCGACGTGGCAATACACGACGATTTCCTTGTCGGGCGTTGCGCCAATCACTTTTAGTTGCGCTTGCAATCTCTGGATATCGCGGTAACGATGCGCCCGCAAATCCAATGCCTGCTCGAACGACCAGTTGACCGCGCCCGGAATGTGTCCCGCGACAAATTCCTGTTCCGAACGCGCGTCGAGCAAGACCATATCACTGCGCGCTGCATTTTGTTGAATCCACTCGGCGGTCGCGTGCGTATCGTCGTTGGGCGCTGCGTGATACGCGGTGATCGCGGCAGAAGGCATCGCGCGGGTGATCTCTCCGCCGGCTTGATGCCACGCGGCGAGTCCGCCGTTCAGAATTTTCACTTCGCGATGCCCGATGTATCGCAGAACCCAGAATGCAATCGCCGCGAGTTCGCCGGTCCAGTCATCGTAAAGCACGATGAGCGCGTCGTTGGTGATGCTGTGACGCCCCAACGCCTCCGCAATTTGCTCCGGCGATTTCAGTTCGCGTGTACGCGAGTCGTACACAAAAAAGTCGCGCAACGGATCGAGCGCGATGGCATGCGGAATGTGACCCGTGCGATAACCGAATGGCACACGCGGGTCGGCGAGTCGCGCATCAATCAAATGTAAAGACGGATCGTCGAGATGCTGCGCGAGCCACGCCACCTCGATCAGAACATCGTTCGAATCGTCGCTCATTTTGTTCGTCGAGAGTGTATGCCAAACGCTGGGCGTTGTCAAGAAACACGCCTTAAAATTACGCGAAACGGCTCGCGCACTCGCGCGAGCCGTCGGTGGTTCTTACGCCGCTAATTTGGGCTTGGCGCGCCGTTTGACGAACGCGCGCACGACAATCACGAGCACGACAAAGGGTAAAGCCAGGACGATCCCAACGGGTAAGAGAAACAGAATTGCCCAGATCGTTAGATCAACCAAACCCTGGAGTGCTTGGACAAGCGAGCGAAGCGCTTCTGCCGCAGTGCGATTCGGCACCCAGGTGTCCGGCTCGAGCACCTGAATCTCTTGCTTGGGCGTCAACTGAATCGTTACCGTCGCGAGCGTACTTGTTTTTTCGAGTACGTTCATTTGCCCTTTGATGCGCTCGATCTGTCCGCGAATTTCGGTGAGCCGATTGTAGACCGCGAGGATCTCTTCGGCTTTGCCAGTCCGCTCGCGCACCGTTTCGAGCAATTTGCGTAACTCGGTTTCCGTCGCTTCGAGATTTTTCAACTGCGCGCCCAAATCGCTGTACTGATCGGTCACGTCGTTCGCGTTCGAATTTTCGCTCATCACCTTCAAGCCGATTGTTTTGATCTGCTTGAGCGTGGCGTCAAGCGATGTGGCTGGAATGCGCACGCTGACCGAACCGCGCAGTTGTCCTTTCGCATCGCGCGTGAGATTCGTCGAGGAGATATATCCTTTCTGTTGGTTCACGATGGCGGTGATGTCGGCGACCGCTTTCTCGGTCTCTTGGACTTCGAGCGTGAGTTGTACGGTATAAACGATCATCCTCTCGGCGGACTGGGCATTCGACGTTTTGGATTCAGTCAGTGCCTGATCGTTTGCTGCCCCGACTTGCGGTTGTGCCGGTGCCGGGACTGGAGGGAGCGCCGCTGGCGCAACCGCACGATTTCCGGACAGAGCCGGCGTGGGCGCGGCGCACGCGCCGATCAGCATTGCGCTGACGAGCAAGGCGAAAATCAACAAAGTGTATTTCATGGCGAACTCCTTTTGCTTCGAGTATCCTTCTCTCGATAGACGTTTGCCATCCGAATCTAGTTCCACAAATGGAGACCCGAAGGGCTTCAACAAATCCCTTCGGGTCTAGTTCACCAACCGTAACTCAAACGCGCAATCAGACGCGCCGGCAGGTTGAGTTGCTCCATCTTTTTCTGTGTTGCCGCGATGTCGTACTCAACGCGACGATGCGTGATCGACCAGGCATCGCTATCGAGCACCGCATACGCCGCGCGCGGATCGCCGTCGCGCGGTTGACCGACACTGCCAGGGTTGATCATCATGCGTCCATCGGCAAGCGGAGTAGGCACGCCTTCGATGAGCGTTTCCGCCGTCGCGCGGCGTTCATCCGGAATATGTCGGAAAATCACTGGCACATGCGTGTGCCCCATCAAGCAAATGCGCGTGTCGAAGAAATCGAAATTGATGCGCGCGACCGCTGGCGTGAGCACGTATTCCCAAATCGGATAGCGCGGACTGCCGTGAATCAACGTAAAGCGGTCCAGCTCGGTCGGCACGCGTTCGGGCAAGGCGTGGAGCCAATCGAGATTGCGGACGCTCAACTGCTCGCGTGTCCAGATCGCGGCGCGGCGCGCATCGGGGTTGAATTCTTCGAGATCCAATTTGTCGAGCACCGCCCAGTCGTGATTGCCGGCGAGGCAGAGCAGGGGATACTCGCGTAATTTCTCGATGCATTCATTCGGGGCGGGTCCATAGCCGACCACATCGCCCAGACACCACAGTCGGTCGAACGCACCCGCGTTGTGGATGACGGTTTCTAGCGCGACCAAGTTTGCGTGAATATCGGAGATCACTAGGATTTTCATCGTGCGTTATTCTACCACAACGCGCGGCGAGTGACAAGTGAGTGATGCGCGACGCGCGCGCCTTGTCGCGATAGTGCAATCTGCATATAATACACGCGGCGTCTCAACACTATGCACTGAATACTGAATTCTGAACACTGTTTACCGAAAATCATGTCTCTCATCACTTCTCCTCACGTTCTCGATATTATCAGCCACAGCGCGGCGCAGACCCAGCGTCTCGGCGCGCGGCTGGGCGAACTCGCGCGTCCCGGCGATTTGTTTTGTCTCGAAGGTGACCTGGGTTCGGGCAAAACGTGTTTCACCCAAGGCGTAGGACGCGGGTTGAACGTATCCGACGCGATTCACAGCCCGACGTTTATTTTGGCGAACGAGCATCGCGGCGGACGTTTGACGCTGTATCATCTCGACGTGTATCGCCTGCGCGGCGCGGACGAAGCGCGCGGGATCGGTCTCGATGATTATGTGTACGGGGATGGTGTGTGCGTGATCGAGTGGGCGGAAAAGATTGACGCGATATTGCCGTCCGAGCATTTATGGATTCAGTTTCGTCATCTCGGCGAAGCCAAACGCGGGTTGATTCTACGCGCGACCGGCGCGCGGTACGAACAACTGCTCGCCGAGTTCAAGTCGCGGACATTCGCACGGAGCGAAGACGATGTTGTTAGCCATTGATACCGCGACGCGCGCGGCAAGCATCGCGCTCTATCGCGCGGGCGTCCTTGGCGAATTGACCTGGCGCTCGCGCGATAATCACACCGTCGAGACGATGGAGCAAATCGTGCGCCTACTCGCGCTTGTCGGCGCGACGCAACGCGAGTTGCAAGCGATTGGCGTCGCGCTGGGTCCTGGGTCGTTCACCGGGTTGCGCGTCGGCATGAGCATCGCCAAAGGTCTCGCCTTCGGTCGGCAGATTCCGCTCCTCGGCATTCCCACGCTCGATGGCATCGCGCACGCGCACGCGCACCAAACGCTGCCAATTTGGACGATTCTCGAAGCCGGGCGCGGGCGCATGATGGTGGCGCGCTATGCGGTCGCACGCGGCGCGGCAAAACGCGCAAGCGAGTACGCGCTGACGAACGCCGCGGGCATCGCGGACTTGGTGGGCGCGACGCAAGGGGAGCGGAATACGCGCGCGTTGGTCTGCGGTGATGTGGACACGGCGCTTGCCGATCTGTTGACCGAACGATTCGGCACGCGGGTCGTGATCGCCTCGCCCGCGCAAAACGCGCGGCGGGCTGGCGCGTTGGCGGAACTCGCGTGGGCGCGTTTCCAACGCGGCAAAGCCGACGACGCGTCGTCGCTCGCGCCGATCTATCTCGCGCAGGGAATTTAAGATTTCGGATTGATGATTTAGGATTGCACGCGCGCCCAAATGCAAATCCTAAATCGAAAATCATACATCCAATGATTGATTATTCCACGCTGGCTTTTCGCGTCGAACCGATGCGGACGCAGCATCTCGATACCGTGATGGAGATCGAGTACGCCGCCTTCTCCGCGCCGTGGTCGGCGAACGCGTACGAGTACGAATTGCATCACAACGCGATGGCGCACTATTATATCAGCGTGCCGCAAACGCCGATTCGCAAGTCGGTGTTCCAATCATTCCGGTCGCGCTGGTTTAAGCATGGCGAGTCGAACGGGTCCACGCCTGTCGTCGGCTATGGCGGCTTTTGGTTGATGACGGATGAAGCGCACATCAGTACGATTGCATCGCATCCGGCTTGGCGCAAGCGCGGCATCGGCGAATTGTTGCTCGTCGCGATGATCGAAGCCGCGGCGGAGTTGAACGCGCGCGTCGCCACGCTCGAAGTGCGCGTATCGAATCACGTCGCGCAAATGCTGTACGCCAAGTACGGTTTCGCCGTCGTCGGCGAACGCGTCAACTATTACAGCGACAACGGCGAGAATGCTTGGATCATGACGACGCCCGCGATTGGCAGCGCCGTTTATCAACAGCAATTTCAAAAATTAAAGACGCAATTGTTTGACCGCTTGTCGCGCTAGTATGAATGTGGTAGAATTGTCGCCAACCCCAAGCGTTGCCAACACTTTTTAGGTTGTAGGAGAATCCAATGGTCAATCAAGAACTGCTCGAAATCTTGCGCTGTCCCGCGTGTGTGAGTGGTCCCAATCGCAAAGAAGGACCTGATCCCGGTCGTTTGGTGTTGTACAAAGACGTGTGGCTGGTGTGTCAGGAAAAAGATTGCGGGCGCAAGTATCCGATCAAGAACGACATTCCGATCATGCTAATTGAGGAAGGGGACAAGCACGTGAGTACGCCGGTCGAACAACTGGGCGCGCCGGCGTGAAAATGAAACAAGGCAGGTGATTCGGGACACAGGTAAACAGGCAGGTTGACCGGTCTACCTGTGTCCTTGTTTCCTGGATCGCTCAAAAGGAGCACAAATGAAACGCGCGCTAGTTTTTTTCGTGATGCTGATGGTGGCGCTGGTGTCGGCGATGCCAACGCACGCGCAAGATGCCATCACGATCACGTCGAATAAATTCACGAGCAACTTTCGGACCAACTTGTTGTTTCAAGTGGATGCCCAAAGTTCAGCCGAGATTACGACGATGGCAATTACGGTTCAGCTGGACGGCATCGCGTCGAGCAGTCGTTTTGTGCCCGAGTTCACGCCGGGCGCGCGAGTCAATGCGACATACACGTGGAATCTTGCCACGCGTTACATTCCGCCGGGGGTGACGGGGCAGTACTGGTGGACGATTGAAGACAAAGCCGGCAACAAAAAGCAAAGCGACAAGTTCAATTTCCGCGTCGAGGATACGACCAAGACCTGGAAAAAAATGTCGAACGAAAAATTCGCGCTCTACTGGTACTCCGGCGGCGATACGTTCGGCAAGCAGTTGTTCGACCGCGCGATTGCCGGCTTGAACGCGACCGAAAAAGGGATCAATGCCAACGTCAGTCGCCAATTGCAAATTTTCGTGTATGGCAATCGCGCCGATTTCTTCGCGGCGATGGAACCGGGCACGCGCGATTGGACCGGCGGGCGCGCATTTTCCGATTATGGGATCACGCTCATCAACATCGGATCGAACGATTTGGAATTTGGTTTGCGCGCGGTGCCGCACGAACTGACGCACCTGGTGATTCAACTCAAGCTCGGCGACTTGGGTACGTCCGCGTTGCCGCAATGGATGAACGAAGGTCTCGCGGTCTATTACGAGACGGTGCCGCCGTCGCTCGAAGATTATTTGGATCGCGCGCTCAAACGCGCGATTCAGAACGATACGTTGTTGCCGATGCGGACGCTCGTCGGCAGTTTCGCGACGGCGAACGAGGCGGCGTACTTGTCTTACGCGCAAAGTTATAGCATGATTGAATTTATCACGCGCCACTATGGCAAGGACAAACTCATGCGATTGCTTGACGCGTTTAAGAACGCGCGCCACTACGACGACGTTATGCGCGAAGTGTTGAGCGTGGACACGGATGGTTTGGAAGCCGAGTGGCGCAAAGACATTGGCGCGAAACCGCGCGTAGTCGCTACGCGTTCGAACGCGACTGCGACGCCGTTCCCGACATTCAGTCTTTCGACCGATCCGAATCCGCCGCCGACCGTTGCGCGCGCAACGGCGACGCCGCAATCCGTTGCCGCCGCCGCAACCTCAGCGCCCGCGCCGACCGCCGCGCCAAAATCCGCGCCCAGCAACAATCCACTCACTTCGGTGTGTGGCGGCGCGTTCGGTTTCATCCTTCTCGGTCTGGTTGGCGCGACGTGGGCATGGAAACGGTTACACAAGACAAGGGAGACCTGGCAATGATTCATCCCTGGCACGATGTTTCGCCTGGCGACAAATTGCCAGGCGAGTTCAACGCCGTGATCGAAATCCCGGCAGGCGGTAGCATCAAGTACGAACTGGACAAGCGGAGTGGTTTGCTCAGAATGGACCGCGTGCTGTACTCGGCGGTGTTCTATCCGGCAAATTACGGTTTCATTCCGCAAACGCTTGGCGAGGACCACGACCCGCTCGACGTGTTGGTGTTTTGTCAAGAGCCGGTCGTGCCGCTGACGATGATGCGCGCGCGGTGCGTCGGCTTGATGACGATGGTGGATCAAGGCGAGATGGATTACAAGATCATCGCCGTGGCGCTCGATGATCCATCCTTTAATTCGTACAATCAGATTTCGGAAATGCCGCCGCATCGGTTGATGATGCTCAAGCGATTTTTTTCCGACTACAAATTGCTCGAAGGCAAGAGCGTTCAAGTTGGCGAGATCGAGCCGCCCGAAACGGCGTACCCGATAATCGAGCAAGCATTGGTTGCATACAGCCAGCAACGCCGCATCGGGTTTCGTTGATTTTGACAATCGAAAAAAATCCGGGGCGATGCCGAATGTTTCGGCATCGCCCCGGATTTTTGCGTCGCGCTGTGTCATCGTCCCAACAGAGTCGGAACAACTCCCCACAAGGTGCGCCGGTTTGCCATCTGCCCCTGCACGAAATTATATGGTCGAATCCGCAGAGTGGTTGGCGTATTCAATAATTTTATCGGGATCATAAATTCTGCTACCTGCGCGACGGCGACTTGATATTGCGTATCGTTCAACATGACCATGTTGCTCTTTATATCCGCGTAGCCAGTCCCGCGTAGATCCCACAACCATCCGCGTGTACGATCAAAGCCAGGTTGAAACTCCGGAGTTTCGTCGCCGGTCGTGTCCAACTCAAACGCATAGTTTACTTCTTCGCCGGCATCCGCGCGACCATCCACCGTGAACATCACGTAAAGCGCGCCCTGGCACACCGCGGCGTGAACGAGAAGAATATCCGCCGCGCGGATGATTTGCGGATTGGCGGCGTCCTTGATCAACGGTTGCAGTTTTTGCCAATCGCTCGCGTCACCGTCTACCTTGAAACATACGTCGGAGAGCGTGTCTGTGCGTTCATTCTTTAGCTTGGTCACGTAGATCAAGAAATCATTTTCGAAATCGTCAATCGTCGAACCGTGCGTTTTCTGAAAGGCATCGGCAAATGGCGAACCCGCGCCGATCATGCTGAGTACATTCTTGATTTTGGTCATGCCGCGTTGATGGATGAGATAATCTACCGCGAGCGCAGATTGAGAGTAGGCAAGCATCGCGTCGCGTTCAATTGCTTTGGCGAATTGTTCTTCTGTCGTCAGTTCCTTGAGCCGATAGAGTCTTCCGTTTTTTTGCGCGTTGATGACGATTTCGATTCTTTCGGTTGATCTAGCTTGGGCTTGCTCCGGCGATTGTTGCGCCAACGACGCGAGTCCCGCGTATTCGGCGATCCCCTCGTCGAACCACTTGTAGTGGATTTGCGAATTGATCCCGGCGATCTGCTCGATAATCCGATGGCTGTACTCGTGTCCGATAAACGATGCATCGCCGCGCGGGAGGGGTGGAACCCACATCACATAATCGCGATTCATGCGTGGAATCGCGCGAAAGGTCTTGAACCATTCGGAATACTTCCACGTTGTCACGAGGTCTTGGAGCAAATCATCGTAGGACTGGTAGACGTAGAGCGCGGACTTTATTTCAGCCACACCCAGGTCTTGGCTGACCACGCGATAAGCAATCTCGAATGCTTTGCCCACCTCTTGTGTGCGGGTATCGCCGACGCCAGGTTGCGCGAATATAGTCGCGTGCTCGGTTTCCCAGATCGAAAACCCGCGCGCATCCTTTCGCATTGGGGTTGGTGTACTAGTCGCGCGCGCGGTCGTCGGAGTCGCCGCGGCGACAGTTGGCGAAGGGCTGGGTGGAATTGGCGTGGTTGTTGATGGGAGAGTCGTCGAACTTGGCGCGGCGGTTGGGCTAGACAACAGAGTTGGCGGTGGAAGCGTTGCCGGCGAAGATGGCGCGGAACATGCGATCACGCCAGGGATGAATACGGCAAGGCAAAACGCAATTTGCCAAGTCACAAGTGTCTTCACTTTCTCCTCCCTGCTGGGTAAATGCGTGCGTTTGGTAAAACAAAAACCGACCGATTGGAATAACCAACGGTCGGTTACGCTATTTGCTCCCTCTAGGTACAAGCGTCCAGTCCCAGGTTGCGTGTGGACAAACTAGAGATCAACGCATCCGTTGAGTGGGCTGGTCTTAACCCTGACCGCGCCGGCATCAGCGCGTCAACAACTGTCGCAGTACGTGTGTGAAGAATATAAACCGGTTTCCAATGTGTGTCAATGGTTTCGAATGTGGCGGGCACGGTTTTTCTAAAGTCATTTGCAGACCCATCCCCCTGCCCCCTTCCCTTATAGGGAAGGGGGTTGGGGGTTAGGTTGGCAAGTGAGTCAAGCGGCTTTTGAAAAGCCGTGATGTGGCGGGTGTGCGTCAAGTTTTTGGGTGGTGAAAAAACCTTGCGAAGGTTGAACGGCAACCATATTTGATTTGTCGCCAATACCTTCGCAAGGTTGAGTGTTCCAAAATTTTGACGGACACCTGAATGTGGCAGGACTAACTTGGTTCGGTCACGCGCTTGACGATCGCGCGATCCAGGTCGTTCGCGACAATCGTGTTCGGAAAGATCGCGCGCGCTTCGGCTTCGATCACTGCGCCGGAATAGCGCCGCGAGATGTGCGTGAGGTACAACGTCTGGACGCCCGCATCGCGCGCACACATGGCAGATTCCGCGGCAGTGATGTGTCCGAACTGCCGCGCGATCGCGGCATCTGCCGCGATGTATGTAGATTCCATCACGAGCGCGTCCGCGTGATGCGCGGGTTCCATCACTTCGTCCGTGCGCGCAACGTCGCCGACGTACACGAATTTCGTCCCTGGCACGGGCGCGCCAAGCACCTCGTCCGGCGTAACAACGCGACCGTTTACGAGCGTGAGCATTTCGCCGCCGACCAGTCGCCGCCGCTCGGGTCCCACCGGGATGCCCAATGCCTCCGCGCGCTCGACGAGAAACGGACGTTTGGTCTTCTCCTCGAACACGTAACCGAAACAACCACTCCCGCGATGCAACACCGGAAATGCAGTTACCGTCAGATTTTTTTCGACGACGAGCACGCCGGGTTTCACTTCGATGAACTCGATGTCCATTTCGACTTCTTTGCCGCGCAAGACGACCTTGATCAAATCGCGCACGCGGTCGAGCGCCCAACGTCCGGCGTAAATCTCGATGCGGTTGATCGCTTCCCAGCGTCCGAACGTGGAGACGATGCCGCCAAGTCCCAGGATGTGATCGAGATGACCGTGCGTGAGAAAAATGCGGCGCAGGTCTTTAAAGCCCATGCCGCTTTGTAAAATTTGACGTTGCGTACCTTCCGCGCAGTCGAGCAGGAAGCGTTGACCGTCGTGAATCAACAGCGTCGAGGTCATGTTGCGTTCGACGCTCGGCGCGGAGGCGGAGGTGCCGAGGAAGCATAGTTCAAACATGTTTATTCATCAGTCGAGTCGGTAAGCCGTTTAAATTCGCGCAGCGATACGGCGGGCGCGTTGCGCCCCAATTTCCGCAAGAGTTTTTCATCCGCCGTTACCAACACTAAATTCTCGCGTTGAGCGAGCGCCACGAGATAGGCGTCGTAAATTGCGATGCCTTTGTGCGCGCACAGCTCGAGCGCGGCGCGCAGAGCGAACAGGTCGAATTGATAAACGCGCAATTCCATGGCGAGTACCGTATGCACGCTTTGGATGATTTCCTCGGTTGTGTACAATCGCAGATAGAACAAGGCGTTGGCAAATTCGTAAAATGAGACGTCCGCAAGTTGCAATTCGAGTTCGCCGCGCAAATGTCTGGCGCGCAATTCAAGCGCAATCGCGGCGTCTTGCTCAAGACGATATTGCCATTTGACTAACACCGAACTGTCGAGCAAAAGTGGAAGCGCATGGGTGGTCATTTCAAGGGACCGCGCATTTTGCGAATGAATGCGACGGTGTTGAACTTGACGCCGCGCGATTTCTCGCTCATTCGATCCTGAAATTCGACCGCCGCACGGACGCTGGGTTTATCCAGCAAGGACGGACGTTTGCCACTCGCGCGTTCCGCCAAATAGGCGCGCATTGCCTCGCGCACCATTTCGCTGCGGCTGCGGTGTTCCGCCGCTGCTGCCTTGTCAATCTGTTTCAGAAATTCGTCCGGCATCGTAATCATCACTTTAGCCATTTTTCTACCTCCAAACGGCAGTATAGCCAAAGTATAGATCATGTCAATACCCGAGTAGTTCCTCCAAGCGCCACGCTTCGACCACGGCGGCGCGTCCCTTGACGCGCAAGGCGGCGAGTTTGCGCGCACGCGCGCGGTCGCCGATTTGCGTATAGGTTTGCTTGCTCAACAAAATTTGTCCGCCGTGGGCGTTCTCTTGTAAACGTTTCGCCACGTTCACCGCGTCGCCAATCGCGGTGAAATTCATCTGTTGTTGTGTGCCGACGTTGCCGACGACCGCGTCGCCGGTGTGAATGCCGATGCCGTACTGCAAGCGCAATGCCGCGGGCAAGCGCGTGTGCAACGCGGTGACCGCGCGCTGCATCGCGAGCGCGGCGCGCGCCGCGCGTAACGCGTGGTCTTGTTGCGGCAGCGGCGCGTTGAACACCGCCATCACTGCGTCGCCCATGAATTTGTCGAGCGTGCCTTCCTCTCTCAGAATCGCGTCCGCGGCGACGGACAGATATTCGTTGAGCACGTCCACCAATTGTTCCGGGGCAAGCGGTTCGCTGAAACGCGTAAAGCCGCGAATGTCCGCGAACAAAATTGTGAGCGTTTGCCGCTTGCCGCCCAGTTTCAATTGATCAGGATTGTTCGGCAAACGATCCACGACCGCCGGCGCAACATAGCGCCGGAACATATCGCGCGTGGCTTCCAGACGCCGTTGCTCGGTCAGATCGTCCACCACAATCGTGACGCCCTGCGGATTGCCGCCCGCATCTTTGAGCGCGGACACACTGAAACTCAGGTTCACCGCGCCGCGCTCGGGCAGTTCGGACGCGATCTCTGTCGCGAGCAAACGGACGCCCCGCAATTTCACTTGTTCGACGATCTGGGGCAGATTCGTGTTGAGCAGTGCGCGCAAGGTTTCATGGTAGGGATGTCCCAGCGACTGCGTTGCCGGAATTGCAAAGATCATTTCTGCGGCGCGATTGAACGCGGTGATGCGATCCTCCAGGTCAGTCACCAGGACGCCGGACGCGATGGACGCAAAGATGTTATCCTGAAATGTTTTGAGCGCGGTGATCTCGTTCACTTTTTGTTGCACGCTCTCGAACAACTGCGCGTTCTCAATCGCGATGGCGGCTTGGTTCGCGAACGCGCGCACCGTGTTCAAGTCTTCTTGCTTGAAGGTGCCGGCGTGCAAACGGTTGTCCACATATACCGCGCCAATCACGCGTTGTTTGGCTTGGAGTGGAATACAGAGGATCGAGCGGAGCGAAAGCGTGACGACGCTTTCTTGGTACGAGAAACGCGGATCGCTCAACGCGTCGGTGGTGATGACGGGTTGCCCGCTGCGCGCCACGCGTTCGACGATGCTACGGCTCACTTCGAATACGGGACTCGTGATCGTCGAGCGTTCCAGGTTGCGCGCGACTTGAAAGACAAGCTGGTCGGTTGCATCGAACAACATCAAAAAGCCGCGTTCCGCGCCGGTGACTTGGATGACGACGTCCATGGCGCGATTCAGCACCTCGTCGAGATCGAGCGTCGAGTTGACGGTGCGACTGACGGCGAACAACCCCTCCAGTTGCGCGCGTTCTTTTTCTTGCTGTTCGAGTTCGGCGTTCAGGCGTTCGAGAAACTCGCCGAGTTGGGCGAGACGTTCGCGCACATGCGCGATGGTCGAGGGCGAGTCGAGCCATTTGGCAAGATCGCCCAGCCCGCGCCGCAGATCAGCAACGTTGCTGCGCGCGCGTTCGATGGTGGTGACGGAAATTTCTGGCATGGCATCATTGATCGCCGACAACAAACTGCCGACCGCCATTGTCTTCGGCGGTCGCTGGTCTGCGGTTAGCAGTCATCCTTATTTTTTATCGAGTGCCCGTAATTGTTGTTGGGCTTGGTCTTTCAGGTCCGCCGGCGATTTGGGATTGGTGACGACCATTTGAAATTGCCGGCGCGCTTCATCGGTTGCGCCGCGTTGGAGCGCGAGCATGCCTAGTCCATAGTGCGCTTCCGGCAAATTTGGATCCATCGCGACGGCGCGCGTGTACTCGCGCAACGCTTCGGCGAGGCGCCCAGTCGCGCGATAATACTCGCCCATGCGGAACACGGCTTGCGCGTTGCCGGAGTCGAACCGCAACGCTTTTTCAAAAACCGCCCGCGCGTCTTCGTAGCGTTTTTGTTTCATGTACACGTCGCCGATGTTGAGCAACAAGGTCTGGTCGTCCGGCGCGATCTGATGACCCGCATCATAGTATTTTAACGCGTGGTCGAGATCGTTCGCGCGTTCCGCTTGCGCGCCCGCGCGCAAATACGCTTCGGGTTGTTTGGGATTGAGCGCGATGGCTTGGTCGTACTCGGCGTACGCGGCGTCGAATTGATTCGCGCTGGCGAGCGCCTCGGCAAGGCGGATGTGCGCGATCGGGTCGTTCGGATTCGCGTTGACGCGGTCGCGCGCGCTCCGAATCGTTTCCGTTTGTCCGGCTGGTGAGAGTCGCAACGCGCGCGCAATGTCATCGCGCCGGCTAAACGCCAAGACGCCACACCCGGCGAGCAGCGCGAGCGCGATGACCGCGAGAATCGCGCAGGTGATCGCGCTGAAACGTCGCGCCGATTGCGGTGCGACCGGTTCGGGCGGAGGCGGTGTACGCGCAACGGACGATGGCGCGACCGGCTGTGCTTGCGGCGTCACAATGAGTGGCGCGACTGGTTGTGGTGGCGGAGTCAGCGTGGTTGGCGCGGGCGAGACCCTCGCACAAGTTTCGAGCGCGACGAACAAATCGCCGGCGCTGGTGTATCGCGCGGCAGGATCTTTGGCGAGCGCCTTGAGCAAGACGCGTTCGATCTCTGGCGCGAGCGCAGGATTGATCGCGGTAGGCATTGGGAGCGCGGTGTAAATGTGATCGTGAATCACCGCGTATGGCGTATCGGCGGTAAAGGGCACGCGCCCGGTCAGCATTTCAAAGAGCACGACGCCGAGCGAATAAATGTCAGTGCGTTCGCTCACCGGCGCGCCTTGCGCTTGTTCCGGCGAAATGTATTGCGGTGTGCCGATCACCATGTCCTGGGACATGGTGGATTCACCGGATTGCGCGATGCGCGCGAGACCGAAATCGGTGAGGTAGATGTGTCCGTCGTTCGCGCGCATAATGTTCGAGGGCTTGATGTCGCGGTGCAAAACACCTTGGATGTGCGCGTACGTCAGCCCTTCGGCGACCGGGCGTATGAACGCGAGCACGCGTTCGACCGGCAACGCTGCGTTCGTTTCGCGCAAAATCGCTTTGAGCGTTTTGCCTTCGACGTACCGCATCACGAGGTACGGCATCCCGTCGTGCTGCGCGTAATCGAACACCGGCACGATGTTGGGATGATCGAGTTTCGCGACGATGCGCGCTTCGCGTTCAAAGCGCGCGATAAAATTCTTGTCCTCTTTGAACGCGGGGTGGAGAATTTTGATCGCGACGTACCGGTCGAGCGCGGGATGGTACGCTTTGTACACGGTTGCCATACCGCCTTGACCGAGAGGTTCGATGACGCGATACACTCCGAGTTGTTCGCCCGGCGCGATGCTCATAAGCAATCCTTGCGAGATCAGAATTGCGGACATTATAATGCGAATGATGTGCGGACGCAATTGGACTTGTGGCGTAGCCGTTTTGTCCTCCCGTCCAGGCGAGTCGGCGCGTCGCCAACCTGCAGAGCGGGTAGCCTGCCCGCCGGTGCGGACGAGCCGTCCGCTCCACAAAAGCCCCGACTTTTGAAAAGCCGTCTCGCCGGTAAAGGGTGTGCGTCAAGTTTTTGGGTAGTGAAAAAACCTTGCGAAGGTTTGAGTGTTCCAAAATTTTGACGGACCCCCGCCGGTAAATTCGTGATTGACAACCCCAAAATTCTGTGCTATACTCCAAATAGTGCAATAGTGCACTATTTACGTGATTCAAGGAGGAGCCGCTCCGATGAGTCCCGCCCGTTATTCCCCGCTGTATCACTGGCTTGCGGAAACCCTGCGTCGGCAAATTGAAGAGGGGACCTACAAGCCGGGCGATGCCTTGCCCACTGAGCACGAATTGATGCGCCGTTACGCGTTGAGTTGCACCACCGTTCGGCGCGCCGTCCACGACCTCGTGCGTGATGGGTTGATCTATCGCCAAGCCGGCAAGGGCACCTTCGTGCGCCGCGCCAAATTGGAAGAGAACCTCTTGCGGCTGACCAGTTTCGCGGAAGAGATGCAGATTCGCCACATTACGCCCCAGTTTCGACTCATTCGCGCTGAGATGATCGAACCCTCGAACGAGGTGATGCGTACCCTCAATCTCCCCGCCGGCGCGCGCGTTTTTCACCTCGAACGTATTCAGATTGCCGACCGCGAACCCATCGCAGTGGCGCGCGGATATTGGATCGCCGAAATCGGCGAACAACTGGCGGCGCAAGATTTGAATCGAGTTGCGTTGTACGAAATCGTCGAGAACGAATTCCAAGTGCCGCTCGTCGAAGCCGAAGAATCCATCGCCTCGCAAATTGCCAACGCGGATACGGCGCGCAAACTCAAGATTGCGCCGCGCGCGCCGTTGCTGGTGCGTCGCCGCGTGACCTACTCGACGAATATGCGTCCGATTGAATTTACGACCTCGCTTTATCGCGCCGATCGCTACGAATACAAAGTGCGCTTGGCGCGCCATGGTGGATGACGATGACGATTCGCATTGGCATGGTTGGTGCGGGACGAATGGCGAATGCGCATGCCGCATGTCTTACCGATGTTCCAGACGCCAAGATCGTTGCAGTGGCAGATGTGTTGCCGAACCTCGCGCATACGCTCGCTTCGAAATGGGGCGCGGCGGAATATGCCGATTATTGCGCGATGCTCGATGCAGAACAACTCGATGCCGTGTACATTTGCACGCCGACTGGATCGCACGCGGATATCGCGATCGAGGTCGCGCAACGCGGTCTACCGTTCTTCATCGAAAAACCCCTGACGCTGACGATGCGCGATGCGTGGCGCGTGCGTTGCGCGGTCGAGCAGTCGAACGTGATGACGTGCGTATGTTATCAATGGCGATACACGCAGGCGACGCTCAAGGCGCGTGAGATCCTGGGGGCGCGTCCGCTTGCGCTCACTTCGGCGGAATGGTTGTGGACGCTGCCGCCGGTATTGTGGTTGCGCGATAAAGACCTGGGCGGCGGTCAGGTCGTTGACCAGACGACGCACTTGACTGATTTGTGTCAGTGGTTCGGCGGTGACGTCACCGACGTGTATGCCGCATACACGCTCAACACGTACACCGACGCGGAATTTCACAACTGGGACGGTTACTCGCTCACGTTCAAGCATGCGAGCGGGGCAGCCGGCTCGTTGCGATGCACATACGCGCTGTTCAAAGAGATCGCCGAGTTCCAACCGCCGCGCGTGGATTTGATCGCGCGCGAGCTTTTTCTACGGGTTACCCAAGACGATCTGACGGTCGTCACGCCGCGCGGTCGCGAGCAATTCGCGAACAAGGGCGCGTTGCATCTCGGCGTGAATCGCGCGTTTGTGTCCGCCGTGCAGAATCGCGATGCGTCGCTCATCCACTCTTCGATTCCAGAAACATTTCGCAGTCTCGCGCTCACACTTGCCGCTAACGAATCAGCGGAAACGGGGCGCATCATCCACCTCGACGATTTCATGCAAGCCGCGCGCTGATTCTTTCATCATGCGTAGGGCAAGAAAGGAGGTCAATCGCCGATTGTTCGTTTGACCGTGGCATGAGGAATCCAATTTCCCCCAAGACTCAAGGAGGAGAAAGTAAACATGTTTGAACCGAAACGCAAACTCACGCGCCGCGAATTCTTGGTGTTGAGCAGTAGCGCCGCCGCGGCGGTAGTGCTCGCCAGTTGCGCCGCGCCGACTGCCGCGCCGACCGCCGCGCCGCCAACCAAAGCGCCCGCCGTGGAACCAACCAAAGCGCCTGCCGCACCGACAAGCGCGCCTGCGGCAACCAGTATGCCTGCGCCAACCACCGCGCCGGCTGCGCCGACCAAAGCGCCCGCGACTATCGAATTCCTGGGTTGGGGCGATACGACCGATGCGCCCGCCTGGGAAAAATTGAAACCGGCGTACGAAGCAAAATTCGCCGGACAAAAAGTCAACGTCACGCCCGTCGCCGATCCGAACAACAACTTTTACACCAAACTGCAAACCATGTTCGCCGGCGGCACGCCGCCCGACCTCGCATCATTCCAGGGATGGGAATGGCAGTTCTATGCCGACAAAAACTTGCTCGCGCCCGTTGACGATTACGTCGCGCGCGACAAGGTGACTTCGCCGTACCCGCAAGGTTTCGTCAGCGTCGAACAGAGCGTCAAGTGGAAAAACAAGACGTACCTCGTCCCGCTGCAAATGGCGGTGATGATCATGTTCTACGCCAAAAAAGTATTCGACGAAGCCGGCGTGGCGTACCCGAAAGACGATTGGACTTTCGATCAATTCGTGGACACTGCCAAGAAATTGACGAACGCCGACAAGAAGAGATTTGGTTATCAGCCGAATGGCAACTGGTATCGCGACATTGGCTGGATCGTTCTGACCGGCAAACGCGAATTCGACAACGTGATTGATCCAAAGAAATCGCAGTTTGGCAATCCGGATATTGTCAAGATGTTGCAAACGGTGTCGTTCGATATGCCGCACGTCCAAAAAGTCGCGCCGAATCCGACGGACACCTCGGGCGCGTTCACGATCAACACCGGCGCGTGCGGTATGAAGTACGAAGGTCCCTGGTTCTTGCCGCAACTCAACACGCCGCAACTGCGCGAGCAGAAAAAAGAAGTGGTGTTCGACGTGGTGCGGATGCCCAAGGGCGCGGGTGCGGGACGACCGCATCGTGGTTGGGGCGAAGGCGTGTGCGTCGTCAAGACTGCCAAGTCGGATGCCGCGTGGGAATTCGCCAAGTACTTGGTGAGCGAAGACGGCAACAAGACGTACTCGGAAGTCACGGGTCGCATTCCCGCCAACTTGCAACTCGCCGAATCGTGGTGGGTTCCCGAAACCAAAACGCGGTACGGCATCGAGAATGGCAAGGCGTTCCTCGACGCGTTCAAGGAAGGTCAAATTGATGTCGTGAGCGCCGGCGTGCCGCGCAACAAGATGTGGTCCGAGGTCGTCAAGCCGACGGCGTGGGACGTAATCAATAACGGCACCGGCAAACCGACCGATGTGTTGCCCAAGGTGGACGAGAAACTGAACAAGATGCTCGACGATTACTGGAAGACCCGGTAGTCGAATCGTCAACTAGTCGCGTAGTCGCGTAGTCGGTCGTCTCTGACTACAAGACTACGCGACCATGAGACTAGGCGGCTCGAAAAGGAGGCGCGGCATGATGATCGCAAATCGCTCGAAGGAACGAATCACGTGGATGCGCGCGCGCGAATGGATCGAAGGGTATTTGTTTGCCGGACCGTTCTTGGTTGGTTTTTTCGCGTTCGTCGCGTTCCCGATGCTCTTTTCGATTTGGCTCATGTTTCAGAAATGGGACTTGCTCGGTGAGCCGGTCTTTGTGGGTTTCCGAAACATCGAACGCGCCTTGACGGATGAACTCGCGCTCAAAGCGCTCTACAACAGCGCGTTCTACACCCTCTTTGCCGTGCCGATTCAACTCGTTATCTCATTCACGCTCGCGCTCGCACTCACCCAGGCAATCAAACTGCGGAGCATCTATCGCGCCGGTTTTTATTTGCCAATCATCATTCCTATCGTTGCGACCGCGGTGGTATGGCAGCGCGTCTTTCACCCCGATTTTGGAATCTTGAACGAAGTGCTGGGGATCTTTGGTGTGCCACCGCAAAACTGGCTGCTTGATCCGAATCTTGCCAAACCCGCGTTCATCTTCATGTCTTTCTGGATGATCGGTCGCCAGATGGTTATTTTTATCGCGGGATTGGGCAACATTCCGGTTCAGTTGATGGAAGCATCGCAGATTGACGGCGCGGGTAAATTGCGTTCGTTGTTTACGATTACGATTCCGCTCATGACGCCGTTGATCTTTTACAACATGGTCATCGCGATCATCAATTCGTTCCAGACCTTTGTCCCGTCACTGATTATGACGGATGGTGGTCCGCAAAACGAAACCTTGTTTGTCGTGTTGAATATCTATCGCAATGGTTTCCAGTTCTTTAATATGGGCTACGCGTCCGCGCTCGCGTGGGAGTTGTTTGTCATCGTTGTCGGTTTCACCATCGCTCAGTTCTACGTGTCGAACAAGTGGGTCTATTACGAAGCGTAGCGGTTAGCGACTGGAGACAGGAGATTCAAAATGTCCACCGAGATAGAAGACCTGCGCGTTTTGAAAGCCGCGACTCGTCAGCAAGCTGCTGCTCATCGTTCACGTCAGGCAACGTTGCGCCGAAGTTGGTTGATCGTTCTCCAAATCATAATGACGTTGGTGCTGATTACGTTCCTGGGTCCGACGCTGTGGATGGTCTCTTCGTCACTCAAGGCGCGGACCGAAATATTCGCGATTCCCATGGTGTGGCTTCCAGAAAATCCGCAATGGGGCAATTACATTCAAGCGTTGACGCTGTTGCCATTCGCCAAATTTGCAGTGAACACGTTTGTGATTGCCGGTTTGACTGTGGTTGGCACGGTGCTGTCGTGCTCGATCGTCGCGTATTCTTTTTCGCGCCTGCGTTGGCCCGGACGCGATTTCTTCTTCGCGCTGTTGCTCGGTACCATGATGTTGCCGGAAGTCGTCACGCTCATCCCTATGTTCATCGAGTTTCGCACCCTCGGCTGGACAAAACCTGGGACGGTGTTCGGCGTTTTGCCGCTCAACTTTTTGCCGATCACGGTGCCGTACTGGCTCGCGCTGTCGCCGCTCTATGTTTTCTTGATGCGACAATTTTTCAAAGGGATTCCAATGGAGTTAGAAGAAGCCGCGTTGATGGACGGCGCTAGTCGGCTGCAAATCTTGTTCCGTATCATCCTGCCGCTTTCCAAGCCGGTGATTGCCACCGTCGCGGTGTTCTCGTTTCTCCAAAGTTACAATGACTTTTTGCAACCGTTGATTTATCTCAACGGTCAAGACAATTGGACGCTCGCCCTGGGTCTGCGCGCGATGAACGACGTGCAACAGACCGGGCAATGGGAATTGTTGTTTGCCGCATCAACGGCGGTGTTGCTTCCGGTTTTGCTCATCTTTATTTTCGCGCAACGTTACTTTGTGCAAGGCATCGCGACAACCGGGTTTGGCGGACGCTGAAATTCGACTGCCGACGACTGACCGCCGACAGTGGCTATATCTGCGGTCTGCCGTCGGCGGTCAGCGGTCATTGCAATAATGATCCCAGATTCAATTCCAGAACGCGTAACGTGGTCGCGTCAGCTTACCGAAATCGCCGCGCGACCGCTCGAGTACTGTCCGGATTTTCCCACGATTGCCAATCGCTTTGATGCGTGGTGGGCGCACGATTGTCTTGATCGTCCGGTCTTTGTCGCGTCGGCGGACACGAATCCGCAACGCAAAATTCTGCGGCGTCTCGAATTGCTCGATCAACCCGACGCGTGGTTCGATGCAAAAATGCAAGATATGTTGCAGTTGCATCGCGTTGGTGATAAACTGCCGACGTTCCGCGTCGATTTCGGTCCCGTGATGCTGGGTGGCTTGTTCGGCGGACCCGTCGAGTTTGTTTCGGATACGACCTGGCAACACGCGTTCATCAAAGACGATTGGTCGAATGTTCCCGACTGGCGCGTGGATGCGAGCGCGTGGTGGAATCTGATGCGCGCGCGCTTGATGCAAGCCGCAGACGCGTCCATCGGAAAATTTGTCGTGCATCAACCCGCGCTCGGCGGTGCGGGCGATGTGCTGTTGAATTTTCGCGGTTCGTCGCAATTGTGTCTCGATGTGGTAGATCAACCCGAACGGATCGCCGAGTCGCTCGAAAAAATTTACAACGGTTGGCGCGCGGCGTTTCGCGCGCAATACGAATGCACGGTCGGGCGCGGCGCGGCGGCAATGCGCTGGGCTGGGTTGTGGTCGAACGAACCGTACTTTGTAACCGAGTGCGATTTCAACTCGATGATCAGTCCGCGTCAGTTCGAGCGATTGTTCGCGCCCGATCTGGTGCGCGTCGCGGCAACCGCCGGGCGTTCGATGTTTCACCTCGACGGACCGGACGCGGCGCGGCAGATTGACGTTTTGCTGCGCATTCCGGAACTGCAAGCGATTCAGTACGTGCCGGGTGCGGGTACGCCGTCCGCTTTGCAAAAGGTCGCGTTGTTGCGTAAAATTCAGGACGCCGGCAAGTCGGTTCAGGTACTGTGTCCGCCCGACGAAGTATTGCCATTGTGCGACGAACTCAAACCGGAAGGACTCGCGTTTTGGCTCGAAACCCCATTGCCGCCGCACGAACTAGATGATTTGCACGAGCAGTTCTGCAGGCGATACGGAACACACAAGACGTGATACGGGATATGTGAGAGAGAAATGAAAATTGGAATTCAAACCAACATCTGGTCACAGGAACGGCACGAAAAAGATTTGGATGGAATGCTTGGCGAAGTCAAAGCCGCGGGGTACGATGGCATCGAGATTGGCGCGCATCGAATTGATCTGACTCAGCCCGCGGCGTTCCGTGCGTTGCTTGTCAAACATGGTTTGCAAGTCAGCGCGTTGCACATTCACGGCGATTTGGCGGACGCGGTGCAAGCGGGTGACATCGCCCGGCGCGCCGAAGAGGTTAGCGCGTTTGCGCGTCAGGTCGGCGCGCCGTTCGTCGCGTTGAGCGGCAAACCGCGACCCGACAAAGGCGCGGCGGATTTGGCGCGCGAGGCGCAACTGCTGAACCACGTCGGTTATGTGTGTAGCGCGAACGGCATCAAACTGATCTACCACAATCATTACTGGGAAATCGAAAACGATTTGCGCGAACTGCGCTATCTCATCGCGAACACGGATGCCGCGCGCGTGTCGTTCTTGCTCGATGTCGCGTGGGTGCATCACGGCGGCGCGTCCCCAGCGCAAGTGATCGAACTATTCCGCGCGCGCATCGGGTGCTTTCACATCAAAGATATGCGCGGCGACAAATTTACCGACCTGGGTCGCGGCGATGTAG
Source organism: Chloroflexota bacterium (assembly GCA_016219275.1). Classification (NCBI taxonomy): domain Bacteria; kingdom Bacillati; phylum Chloroflexota; species Chloroflexota bacterium. The sequence goes on along the minus strand of JACRBM010000054.1, from coordinate 62,125 downwards.
ATTTCGCCGCGCTGAAACCGGCAATCGTGGGAAAGTACGATGGGTGGCTCGTCCACGAACGCGACGAGGCATTACCAAACGCGCTTGAAAGCGCGCGCGCTAGTCGCGAATTTTTGAAAACCAATTGGAATGTCTGACCGTCGCTGGAACATCGCGCTCTACGCGTCCGCCGTTTTCTTTTTCTGGATGTCGCAGTACATTTACGTACCGACCTTGCCGACGTACGTTCAGAGTAAGACGACGAACTTGTCCGCGGTCGGATTTGTGCTCTCGATGTACGGACTGTGGCAAGTCCTGGGTCGGATGCCTTTGAGCATCGCGGCGGACTGGATCGGTTGGCGCAAACCGTTTTTGATTTTCACATTGATCCTGGGTTCAGTCGGTGCGTCGCTGATGGCAACCTCGCACAGCGTCGAAGGGCTGGCGGTCGGTCGCGCGACGACCGGCGCGGCGGCGAGCGGCTGGGTCCTGATGGTCGTCGGTTTCGGCGACTTGTTCCCACCGCAACAAGCCGTGCAAGCGGCAGCCGTGCTCAGTCTCATCAATACGATTGGGCGCATAATCGCCACCTCTTCGACGGGCTGGCTCAACGATGTGGGGGGCTATTCGCTCGCGTTCTGGCTCGCGGCGGGCGTCGGGGTGATCGCGACGATTGCGGCGCTAGGTGTGCGCGAGACCCGGCGCAAATCGAAACCGCCTACGTGGCACAGTGTCGGTACGCTCATCGCGCGACGCGATGTTTTTTTGCCGTCGGCGTTGAGCGCGGTCGCGCAGTATCCCAATTGGGCGTTTAGTTTCGGTTTCAACGTCGTGCTCGTCAAGCAACTCGGCGGCGATGTGTTCGCGCAAAGCGCGATTGTGACCTGGCATCTCATTGTATTCGCGCTGGGCAATTATGCGGCTTCGATTCTTGTCCCGCGCCTCGGCGAGCGCAATCTGGTGCGTGTGAGTTTTTTTACCATGTTCGTCGGCATGTTAATGATTGCGCTGGCATCCTCCTTGCCCACCGTTTTCCTGGGTCAAGGATTCCTGGGTTGGGGACTGGGTGTGAGTTTTCCGTTATTGATGGGCATGAGCATCAAGAAAATTGCGGGCGATGAGCGCGCCACCGCGATGGGCGTACATCAATCCATCTATGCAGTTGGCATGTTCGTGGGTCCCGCGTTGAGCGGCGTCGTTGCCGATGGAATTGGCATTCCGATGACATTTGCGATCACTAGCATCGCGGTGTTGATGCTGGGATTACTGGGCGCACGATTTTTGGAGGCAGGATGAATTACGGCACTTCGGGAAAAATTTTGCGCGTTGATCTTACGAATCGAACGACAGGCGTCGAAACGTTCGACGAAGAATTTTATCGTTTGTATCCCGGCGGTAAGGCGTTGGCGGCGTACATTTTGTTGAAGGAACTGCCGCCCCACACCGAGCCACTCGATCCGGGTAACATTCTCGTGTGCGCGAATGGTTTGCTTACCGGCGCGCCGTTCTCCACCGCAACGCGGTACACGGTGATCGCGCGCTCGCCGCTCACGCGCGCGTTCGGCGAATCGGAAGCCGCGGGTTACTGGGGACCGGAACTCAAGATGGCGGGCTGGGAAGCGATTGTGGTCAAAGGGCGCGCGTCGTCGCCGGTTTATCTCTGGATTCACAACGACCAAGTCGAGATTCGCGACGCGCGACATTTGTGGGGACGCGAGCCGCTCGAGGCGCAAGAAAAAATTCGCGCCGATCACGGCGATAAATTGATTCGCGTTTTGCAGATCGGCATCGGCGGCGAAAATCTCGTGCGCTATGCCGGCATGACGAACGACTTGCGCCATTTCAACGCGCGCAACGGCATCGGCGCGGTGATGGGTTCGAAGAATCTGAAAGCGATTGCTGTCCGAGGCACGCGTCGTTGGGTCAACTGGGCGCACGATCCCAAGCCGGTCGCGGAACTGGGTCAGACGCTCGCCAAGCGCGTCAAGGAACATCCGCAGTCCTGGGATTTGCAAGACAAGGGCACGCCCGGTCTGGTTGACGGACTGAACGCGGGCGGCATCTTGCCGACGCGCAATTTCCATCAGGGCGCGTTCGAAGGCGTGGATAAGGTCAAGTGGCAAGCCTACGAAAAAGAATTGCTCACCGCGCGCAAGAGTTGCTACGCGTGTGCGGTGCGCTGCAAGCGCGAAGTCAAGGTGGACGATCGTTATCAAGTCAGCGATCAGTACGGCGGACCCGAATACGAATCACTCGACGCGTTCGGTCCGAATTGCGCGGTGGATGATTTACAAGCCATCGCCAAGGCGAACGAATTGTGCAATCGCTACACGCTCGACACGATTTCGTGCGGCGCGACGATTGCGTTTGCGATGGAATGCTTCGAGCATGGACTCTTGACGACCCAGGATACGGGCGGCATCGCGTTGCGTTTTGGCAACGCGGCAGCGATGTTGCAAATGGTTGACCTGATCGCGCGGCGCGAAGGGATTGGGGATTTGCTCGCCGAAGGCGTCAAACGCGCGGCGGAAAAAATCGGTGGCGATGCAAAATATTTTGCGATGCACGTCAAGGGACAGGAATTGCCAATGCACGACCCGCGCGGCAAGGTCGGCGTGGGGTTGGGTTACGCGATCAACGAATGCGGCGCGGATCACTTGACCGCGCCGCACGATGGGGCAGTCGCCAATCCCGAATCCGTCAGTTTCAAAGGCGCGCAACCGCTCGGCATCGAAGCGGTTCCGCCGCGCGAGTTGAGTCCGCGCAAAGTTCGCAACTATTACATTCTGGAAAACTGGACGAGCGCGGAAAAAGTGACCGGGATGTGTTTCTTTGGCGTCGCGCCGCGTTCGTTCATTCAGGTGGACGAACTCGTCAACGTCATGCGCGCGGCGACGGGCTGGGATTGGACGGCGCAAGATGTGATGCGAATCGGCGAACGCGCGACGAACATGGCGCGCGCGTTCAACGTGCGCGAAGGATTCACCGCGCAAGAGGACACGCTGCCCGAACGATTATTCCAACCGTTGGAGAACGGCGCGTTGCAAGGCGTCGGGATTTCGCAACCCGATTTCGCACAGGCAATCGTCGAACTCTACGAACAAAAAGGTTGGAACGCGCAAGGTATTCCAACGCGCGAAAAATTGCGCGACCTGGGTATCGAGTGGGTCGCGGATTTGCTGCCAGTCTGACCGCCGACCGCAGACGGCAGACCGCGCGCGCACGATGGATAGATTATGCAAGTTCATCTCGGCGGACATTTAGCGTGGTACGACGCGTACAAGCGGTCGCGTCTCGAAATCACGCTCGACCAACCAATCACGCTGATCGAGTTGTTGCAGAACCTCGGAGTGCCGCCCGCCGAAATCGCGGTCGCGGCGGTGAATGGAATTGCCGTCGAACTCGAACACGCGCGCGTGTCGAATCAAGATCATGTTGATGTCTACCCGCCGGTTGGCGGAGGGTAGAATCCAGGTTTCCGCCGAAGGCGAGAAACCTGGATTCTGAGAAAGGCACGCTTCCCTGCAAGGTTATTTAATGCCCATACCACAACTGCTACAAGGACAACCAGCAACGACCGCACTGAAACGCGGCTTTGATCAAATCGCCGATTTGCTCGCGCATACGCTCGGTCCCACGCAAGGCGTGATTCTGTCGCAACACGAAACGCGTGCGGTCGAGATGTTGAGCGATGCGGCGATGATCGCGCGGCGCATCATCGCGTTGCCGGATCGCGCGCAAGATGTCGGCGCGATGCTCGCGCGCAATCTCGTGTGGCGGCAACACTTGCGCGTCGGCGACGGTTGCGCGACCGCCGCGGTGCTCGCGCGCGCGATGCTGGAGCACGCGCATCGCTTTATCGCCGCGGGCGGCAACGCGATGATGTTGCGACGCGGCATGGATTGCGCGACGCGCGCGGCGGTGGACGCGTTGCGCGCGCAAGCGCGTCCGGTCAACGCGCACAACGATCTCACGCGCGTCGCGACGACGATCACTGGCGATGAAAAATTGAGCGCCGTGCTCGCAGAAATTTTCGGCAAACTCGGTCCCGATGCGTTCGTGACGATCGAGGATTATCTCGCGCCGTACCTCGAACGACAGTACTATGAAGGCGGACGCTGGAACGGGAAACTCGTTTCGCCGTACTTGATCACCGATCCAGGCACGCGCCGCGCGGTCATCGAAAACTGCCACGTCGTGTTGTACGCGGGCGACGTGATGAATCTCGACGATGTACAACCTTTGCTCGAAATGGTCGCGGCTACATCGTGGCATCAAGTCGCGATCATCGCCAAGAACATTTCGAGCACGGCGTTGACGACGCTCGTGCTGAATCACCAGCAAGGCAAACTGAAAATTCTCGCGGCGGAATTGCGCGACATGGAATCGAAACGCCAACTCGATTTTGACGACCTCGCCGTGTTGACCGGCGCGACGGTTCTTTCGCCGGACACCGGACGTTTGTTGCGCGCCATCGAGCCGACCGACCTGGGTGCCGCGCCGCGCGTACAAGCGGACGCGGACGAGTTGATCCTTATCGCGGGCGAAGGTGATCCCGACGCGATCAAACAACACGCGGACGCGTTGCGCGCACAACTCGTAATGCTCGATGAAAACGACGACAAGTACGCACATTTGCGAATGCGGATCGCGCGGCTGGGTGGTCAGGTCGCCAAGTTGATGATCGGCGCGCACACCGAAGCGGAGCGCGGTGTGATTCGACAGCACGCAGAGAAAGCGATGCGCGCGTTGCCGCTGGCGTTGCGCGAAGGCGTAGTTGCCGGGGGCGGCGTCGCGTATCTCAATTGCATTCCCGCGCTTGATCAACTTGACGCGCGCGGCGATGAAGCGTTCGGCGTCGAGGTTGTCCGGCGCGCGCTCGCGGAACCGTTCCGTTGCATCGCGGCGAACGCGGGCGTGGGTGCGCCGTCCGCGTTGCGCGCCGAGACGCAAGCCCGCGGCGCTAATTTCGGTTACGACGCGATGAATGAACAAATCGTCGCGATGGATGAAGCGGGCATCATGGATGCGGCGGGCGTTCTGCGCGAGGCGCTGCAAACCGCGGCGAGCGGCGCGGTGATGGCGCTCACTACTGCGACGATGGTGCTGCATAAAAATCCGGAAACAGTGTACGAACCATAACTATTTGCCACAGATGAACACAGATGAACACGGATGAAATTAATCAAATCACTGAGAAGGTGATCGGTTGTGCCTACACAGTCAGCAATTCGCTCGGAAGTGGATTTCTCGAGAAAGTATATGAGAATGCGCTTGCTCACGAGTTGCGAAAGTTCGGATTGAATGCCGAACAGCAATATGGCATCCAGGTTCGATACGATGGGGTGATTGTTGGTGATTTCGCGGCTGATCTCATCGTCGAGAATCAGGTCATTGTAGAAATCAAGGCGATCAAGACGTTCGATGACATTCACATGGCACAATGTCTGAACCATCTCAACGCCACGGGATTGCGAATCTGTTTGCTAATTAACTTTGGCAATCCCAGGGTGCAAATCAAGCGCATCATTCTTTAATCTGTGTTTATCTGTGTTCATCCGTGGCGCAATCACAAGGAGTGAAAAAATGAAATTCTTTCTCGACAGCGCAAAAATTGACGAGGTGCATTACGCGAATACGATGTGGAACATTGACGGTGTAACGAGCAACCCGCGTCATGTGCGCAACAGCGGCAAGCCGTTCATTACGGTGATCAAAGAACTTGCCAAAGAGTTCGAAGGCACGAACAAGCACATTTCCGTCGAAGTGAATCCGCATCACACGATTGCCGAAGCGATGGTGGAAGAAGGTGTGAAACTCGCGGCAATGTCGAAAAACTTTGCGATCAAAATCCCGGCGACCGAAGCCGGATTCCAGGCGTGCTGGCAGTTGAGCCAAAAAGGCATCCGCGTAAACCTCACGCTCGTTTTTTCCGGCGCGCAAGCGTTGCAAGCCGCGCGCATGGGCGCATCGTTCGTGTCGCCGTTCATCGGCTGGAAGGAATCGAACGGCGAAGAGGTTTCGCATTTCGTCAACGAGATCGTCCGCATCTATCGCAATTACGATTACAAGACCGAGATCATTGTCGCCGCGGTGCGTAACGGTCGCCAGATTGTCGAAGCGGCGGTCGCCGGCGCGGATATTGTGACGGCAGGGTTCGACGTGTACAAAGACGCGTTCGATCATCCGTACACTGCTAAAGGTCTCAAACTGTTCAGCGACAACTGGGACGCGACGCCCTACGAGTAATTTTTGATTGCGATTGAAGGAATGTCGAGAATCCTAAATCGCAAATCGGAAATCGAAAATGACATTTCTCAATCCTCCTCCCACTCGCCTCGGCGTGGTCTGCCTCGCGCGATTGACTTTCGAAGCGCCGCTCGCGGAACAATGGTACGTACAGACCCGCGCAAACCTGGGTCAGCTCGATGGCGTCGAATTGTGCGCGATGGAGAAACTCGTGATCGAAGCGCCGGACGCGGACGCCGCGATTGCCGAACTGCGCGTCAAGAACATTGACGCGCTCGTCATCATCAGCGGTACGTTCGCGCTCGGCGGACTCGCGATGCAACTCGCGCAGGCATTCGCGAACATTCCGCTAATGCTGTGGGCATGGCACGAGCCGACAGAGCAAACCGGCAAAGTGCGCCTGAACTCGCTAGTTGGTGCCAACACGAACGCGAGCAATCTCTACAAACTGGGTCATCGTCCGACGGTGCTTTACACCGCGCACGATGACCCGTGCGCCATCGAAGACATCGCGCGATTTGCGCGCGTCGCCGGTATTCTGCGCGATCTCAAACAACTTCGCATCGCGTTCATCGGTGGGCATGCGCCCGGCTTTGACGACCTCGCGGTGGACAAGCTCGCGCTCCGCCGCGCGACCGGCGTCGAGGTTGTGGACGTTGGTTTGCAAATTCTCGTCGCGCGTGCGAAAGCCGTCGCGGAAGATCGCGCGCATGCGGCATCTGTTGAATTACTCAAGCAGTTCGACGATGTGGTGGAGATCAGCGCGCGGCAAGGCGACCTGTTCGCCGCGCTCGTCATCGCGCTGACCGAGTTTGCGAACGAAAATAAATTCGACGCGATGACATTGAAATGCTGGGGCGATCTCGTCGAGGCGTATGGCATTGCGGGGTGCGGCGTCGTTTCGATTCTAAATGATCGCGGCATCTACACCGGTTGCGAAGGCGACATTATGGGCACGATCACGACGCTCATCGCGCGTCGGTTGACCGGCATTCATCCCTTCCTCACCGATTTTGTTTCGGTGGATCAAGAATCGAATACGGGATTGATGTGGCATGGTGGTTGTGGTCCGGTTGGGCTTGCCGATCCGAAACAGCCCACGCATCTCTTCTCGCATTTCGCTGGCGGCAAGGGTGTAACGGCTGGGTTCGCGCTCAAGCCAGGTCGCGTGACGTTGTTACGCCTCGGCGACGATGGGCGCAACCTGCGAATGCTCGCGACGACCGCGACTGCGCTCGACACCGAGATGGTCGTGCGCGGCACGCTCTCGCGCGTGAAATTCGACAATGATGGGACGGCGTTCCTCGACGAAATTCTCAGCAATGGCTGGGAGCATCATCTCGTGATGGCATATGGCGAAATCGTGCCTGAGTTGGAAATGCTCGCGCGCGTGATGAAGGTGCCGTTGACTGTGAAATAGATTGTGGAGAAAAAAATAATCGGTGGAGCAATCCACCGATTGAAACCGATTCGATCACATCTCTAGTCTTCGTCCGCGTGTGAGAGTCCGTCGAGATACTGCGCGAACGCGTCGAGTTGACTTTTGGTTTGTGACCAGAGCGAGGGTAGCGCAACGACGAGTTTTTCCAACTCGTCAGGCACAAGATTCGTCGTGTAGATATTTCGAGCGCGACTGAATTCAGGTACGCATCTTGGTCGGTGGCGGTTTTGGAAGTGTGCCAGTGTCGCAGAATTGCCGCCACGACGCGTTCCAATTCGTCGCACTCTTGACGAATCCGTTGGGCAAGCGCGTAGTAGCTATTGATCATATTTCGACTCCTTGATGGATGCTTCGCCGAAGATGTTCAGGAGCAGATTCGAAGAGAATGAGATCGAACTCAAAGTCGTGAGTCAGGTCTTCCAGAGAACCCCATGCTGAGAAATGATCTTTCTCTGGAATGCCTTCTGCGGCGAGGTCAATGTCCGATCGCGCGTGAAACCATGCACCGTGTGCGAGCGAGCCAAACGCGATCACACGCGTCGCGCCAAATCGCCCCTTGAGTACCTGTGCGGCTTGGCGCGCAACCACCCACGCGGCTTCGCGGCGCGCGCGCATCTCGCGCTCGTACTGCGCTTGGCGCTCTCGCGCGGTCCGCTTGTAGATTGCCATTTGTTCGGGGGAGATTTGGAGTGTCATCAGTTGGTATTATAACTTCGATGGAAGCGTAAATCAAGAGCGAAATCCAATGGATCAAATTTTTATTTTCCTCATCATTGTTCTTCTCCAAACCGCGCTCATCCACTATCAGCATTTCACGCCGTTCGAGTGCGAGAGCAATTTGCGCGCAGTGCTGTGGGGCGCGAAACCTGGGTCGCGCTATTGGGCAGTCCTCGCGCTTGATATGTTGACTGGCTTGCTCGTCGCGCTGCTTGTGCTTGGCGTTTTGCCGCAAGCGCCGAATGATGAGCCAGTGGCGCGCGTGTTGCGTTTCATTCCAGCATGGATACTTGTCTCGCTTCTCGCGGCGGTCTTGCACAGTTATGTGACGAACACGATCATCCGTTTTCCGAATTATGCTTTGATCGCGCGGCGAATGATTGTCGCAATACTACTTGGCATAACCCTCTACGCAGCAACCATCCTGATGCTTTGTACCGCGCTAGCGACAGATTACGCCGGCGCGTTCGAGCTTTTTCGTTGGGTCACTCTGATCACCGTTTTTATCGGATTGCCGATCGCGGTTGGAATTTTTATATTGCGCGCTCTCGTGTTTCTGTTCCGTGTCCTGCCAGTGATTGGATCGTTTTTGCATGCTGCCGTTTCCACATTCTTGTTGGTCTGGACGATGCAATTTTTTGGACGTTGGGTTGCAGTAGTTGCAATGGAAGGTGGTGTCGCCCAGACTCGCGGCTTGACCGGGATCGAAGGCATCGTGTTCGCGGTTACCGCGCTTGCGCTCCTCGCGCTCATCGCCGCGTGGTTGCTCAAGCCGGCGAAGAATACGGACGTGGTCGAGCCGCCGCCGCTCGTCGTCGGCGAACCGGCGCAAATCAAACCCAGCATTACGATCAACGACACGCGCGCGGCGATCAGCACCGATCAACTGCGCGTCGAAATCGCGCACGACACCTTCGCGTTCCGCGTCGTCAACGCGCGCGGCGATATCCAGCTCGACGTGCCGCAGAACGGACTGACGCGCGATTTGCTGCTGCAAAAAATTGTTGCGATCCCAGTTTTGTACACTGGCAACACGATGAAAATGAAATGGCACGCGTTGAGTTCGCCGGTCCATCGCGTCACACGCGTCGAAGCGCGCGACCACGCGCTTATCGTGCACTTTGCCGATGCGAATTTGCGTTTTTCGTTCCACGATGCAAACATCCTTCGCATCGAATTCACTCACGCGTCACATATCACGCCGCACGCCTCGCTCGCGTTCAACTTGTCGGATGACGCGCACATCCTGGGTCTCGGTCAACGTTTCAACAAAATTGATCAGCGCGGCGAGGAAGCGTACTTTTTTGTCGAAGAGGGCGGCGTGGGGTACGAGTGGATGAAGCAACGCCTTCCCTGGTTGTATCCGCTTGCGAAAAAATGGTTTGGCGCGCGCGGCTCGTTCCCGAATGGCGAGCAATGCACCGGCTTTCCGGTTCCGTTCGCCCTCCTCGCGCGCGCGCGCGGCGCGAGTGCTGGGTTGTTCTGGAATACGTACAAGCCGTCGTGGTTTTCTACAAAGGATGAAGGCACGCTTCGCGGGATGGAGGATGAAAAAATTCATCCTTCATCCCTCATCCTTCATCCTTCAATAGCGCGTCTCACTGTGCTCGACAACCACCTCGATCTATTCGTCTGTGCGGGACCGAAACCGATTGACGCGATTCAACAGTACACTGCGCTCACTGGTCGCAGCGACACGCCGCCCGCGTGGTCATTCCTGCCGTGGAAGACGAATACCGGCGCGGTTATTGAGGACGATGTGCGGACCGACATTCGCAAATTTCGTGAGCTTGATATTCCGCTCGCGCAAGTGGGAATCGAACACTGGCAAGAAGTGCGCGGCTCGTACGAATTCTCTAAACAGTGGTGGCGCAACATTGACGACCTCATCAAGACCGCGCACGCCAATGGTTATCGCGTTCACGTGTGGCATTTTCCGTACATGAATGCTGGGTCGGCGACGCACCGCGAGGGCGCCCGCAATGGATTTTTCATTCGCAATCGTCTGGGCTTGCCGTACCAGCAACGCATCTTTCACGGTATCGCAACCGTCGTGGATTACACGAATCCGCGCGCATCGGCGTGGCATCAAAAAATCGTCGCGCAAGCTTTTCACGCGCGCGGCATTCACGGCGTCATGACCGACTACGCCGAATCCATTCCGCCCGATTCGCATTTCTACAATGGACAATCTGGGTTAGCGATGCGAAACGCGTACCCGGTGATTTATTGTGACGCGATGAAACGCGCGGCGCAATCTGTTCTGGGTGACGATCATCTCCTTTACCCGCGCGCGGGGTACGCGGGATCGCAACGCTTCGTCGCCGCGCAGTGGCCCGGCGACCAGGACACGGACTGGGACGACGGCGATGGATTGCCCGCCGCCGTGCGCGCGATGATGAACGCGTCCATCTGTGGATTCCCAGTTCACGGGTCGGATGTGGGCGGCTGGTACGATTGGTTCGCGCCGATCACGACGAAAGAGTTGTACTTGCGTTGGGCAGAAGTCGGATGCTATTCGCCGTTGATGCGCGCGCACGGTGGACCGATCGGGCGCAATCGCGAACCTTGGAAGTTCGACGAGGAAACGATCGCGATTTATCGCGCGCTCTCGGAAGAACACGTCAAACTTTTTCCGTACTGGTACTCGCTCGCCAAGCAAGCCACGCGCGACGGCACGCCGATCATTCGGCATCCCGCGCTCGTCTGGAGCGATTGCGCCGAGTTGTACGCGATTGAAGACGCGTGGATGATCGGTGACGCGCTCTATGTTGCGCCGGTGATCCAGCCAGGTCAAACGCAACGCACGGTGATTTTGCCGCCGGGCGAGTGGTGGGATTTGAACGCGCATAAACCGGCGCGCGGGTTGGCGCGCATCATCGTTGACGCGCCGCTCGGTTGCACGCCGGTGTTTCTGCGGCGCGGGTTTATCGTGCCGCGGTTCGCGCGGGCGTTCGATACGTTCGACCGCCGACCGCCGACCGCCGACCGCGAACAATCAGCGGGCATTCGTCCGCCGCGCGTCGGCGCGTTTAGCGATGATCTTGAAGTGTGGTTGTATCCAGATCTGAGCACGCGCGCGGTGTTCGCGTTATTCGACGGCGCGGAAGTGCGCGAGAGCGAATCGCGAGTGGGGACGCGAAACCTGGACTGGAAAATTTTTGGCGATTGATCGAACATCCCGGCAAGGATCTTGCCGGGGTGTTTTTGGTCGAGGAATGTTCGGAACTCCGGAACAAAAGTTCCGATTGACGCGGCGGGGAATTCATGGTATCCTTGAAATACCATAATAATATATTATTATGTGTTCAACGGAGAATTCCCCCATGCCGCCGAATCGTTTTTCGCCCCTCTATCGCTGGCTCACCGAAACGTTGCGCGACGAATTTCAAAACGCGGTTTACAAACCGGGCGACCTGATACCGACCGAGCGCGAGCTGGTTAAACGGTACGCGGTCAGTAGCATCACTGTAACCCGCGCGCTCAATGAATTGGTGCGCGAGGGTTGGATCTATCGCCAAGCCGGCAAAGGCACGTTCCTCAAACGCGACAAACTCGAAGAACGACTCGCGCGTCTCACTTCGTTTGCGGAAGAGATGCACAGCCGGAGCATTGTTCCCCAATACAGACTCGTGCGCGCCAAGTCGGTGACCCCTTCACCGGAGATTGCCCACGCGCTGCAATTGTCTTCGCATGACCACGTCTATCTGATCGAGCGTCTTCATCTCGCGGAGGGCGAGCCGCTGGCGCTCGCCAAAGGATATTGGATTTCTGAAATCGGCGAGCGACTCGCACAACTCGACCTGAATAACATTCCTCTGTACGAAACCGTCGAGCGACAATTTCACATTCCGCTGCTCGAAGCCGACGAGTCCATCAGCGCGACCGCGGCGGATGCCGACATCGCGCGCAAACTAGGGGTACCTCGCCGCGCCCCTCTGTTGCTCCAAGAACGGTTGACGTTTTCAACCGCGATGCGACCGATCCACTTGACCATGACTTTTTTTCGCGCGGATCGTTACAAGTACAAGATTCGTCTGTCGCGCCAATAAGAACGCGACGTATCATCGGACTGTCCAGTCGCAAGTACGCGGCTGACGGAATTTCAACATAGGAGTTGAACGATGTTCAGAAAGACAAGTCTACTCGTTCTTGGTTTGTTGATCGTCGCGGTGATGATTGCCGCCTGTGCGAGCGAATCGCCCAAGCCCAAAGAGGAACCTTACCCGACGAAACAGATCACCTACATGATTCCGTTCGATCCGGGTGGACAGTCGGACCGCGAGGCGCGCCGGCAGCAACCGTTCCTCGAAAAAAGTCTGGGACAAAAAGTCACGATTGATTACAAAGTCGGCGGCGGCGGCGCGGTCGGTTGGGCTGAACTCGTGCGTGCAAAACCAGACGGCTATTACGTCGCCGGTATCAACTTGCCGCACATCATCTTGCAACCGTTGCAACAAGAGAGCGGCTACAAGACCGAACAGATTCTGCCCGTCGCGTTCTTTCAACGCACTCCGCTCGGACTCGCCGTGCTGACCAACAGCCCGCACAAGACGTTGAAAGATTTCTTGGATGCCGCAAAAGCGAAACCCGGCGATATCACCATCGGCGGATCGGGCACGTTCTCCGGTCATCACATCGCAACCCTTCGTCTGCAAAAAATGGGCGGCGTCAAATTCAATTACGTTCCCTTCACCGGCGCAGCGCCGCAAATGACCGGCTTTCTCGGCGGGCACGTCATCGCCGTCGTCGCGAATTCGGATGACCTGGTCAAGTACAAAGATCAAATCCGTGTGCTCGGGATGATGGACGCGGATAGATTTCCAGCATTGCCGGACGCGCCCACCTTCAGAGAAGGCGGCGTTGATATGATCGAAGCCATTGATCGCGGTGTGGGTGTTCCCGCCGGCACGCCCGATTACATCGTCAAGAAATTGGAAGCCGCGTATCTCGAAATCGCCAAGAACCCGGACGTCATCGCCGACATGAAGAAGCAAGGTTTCGTCCCGCTCGCAATGGGTGCGAAGGAGAGCAAAGAGCACGTTGATAAAATGCTCGCGACGTATAAAGAGTTGGTCAAGGACATCAAGTAATTCGTAATGCGTGATACGTGATGCGTGATTCGAAATTCGAAATTTGACGATCATGCGCCACGTATCACGAATCACGATCTCATGGAGGTTCCCTTGATCAAAACACTTCGCGCTGGCGACGTCGCGTCCGGCATTTTTCTGATCGTGATCGGCGGCGTTGCGTTGACCGCGTCAGCGCAGATCGCATCGAGTGTAGGCGGCATGTTGCATCCGCGCACGTTGCCGGTCATCCTGGGTGTGTTGCTCGTCGTCGGCGGTGGCTGGCTGATCGTTCGTGCTCGCGCTAAAGATTACACCGACAAGCTGATTGATTGGCCCGACCGCGCTGGCTCGAAACAGTGGTGGGTCGCGCTTGCGCTGATGGTGTTCTTCGCCCTGCTGATGCAGCCGCTCGGCTTTTTGTTGACGACGCTCATCTTTATCACCGCGTTCATTTGGTACTTTGGCAAATACAAATCCTGGGTCGCGCTCGCGTGGGGAATCGGCACGGTCGTGTTCATCTACGTGCTGTTCATCTGGCTGTTGCAGATGGATTTCCCGTCGGGTCCGTTGCCCTATTGATCGGGAGACCTCACCTCACTCCTCACCCCCTAGCCCCCTCTCCTGAATCGTACTTCAGATTCAGGAAAGGGGAGAAGGGGCTAGGGGGTGAGGGGTGAGGTCTGGAGATGCAAACATGGATGCCTGGAACATGCTCGCGCAAGGATTCGCGAGCGCACTCAGCCCGATCAATCTCTTGTTCGCTTTGATCGGTTGCATCGCCGGAACCTTGGTCGGAGTGCTGCCCGGCTTGGGACCGACCGCTGCGATTGCGATGCTTTTGCCGTTGACGACGATGCTGCCGCCCGCGCCGGCGATCATCATGATGGCAGCGATCTACTATGGCGCGATGTACGGCGGTTCGACGACGGCGATCCTTGTCAACATTCCGGGTGAAGCATCGTCCGTGCCGACGGCGATTGATGGCTATCAACTCAACCTGCAAGGACGCGGCGGTCCGACGCTCGGCATTTCGGCGATCACCTCGTTCGTCGCCGGCACTCTGGGTGTCATCGGCTTGACGTTTTTCGCGCCGCTCTTGTCCCAGGTCGCACTCGCCTTCGGTCCGCCGGAATATTTCGCGCTCGCGTTCCTGGGTCTGTCGCTCATCATCAGTCTTTCCGGGCGCGCGCTCGTCAAAGGAATTCTCGCCGCTGCATTCGGTTTGCTGACCGCGGTCGTCGGACTCGATCCGCTTACCGGCGTCGCGCGTTTGACGTTCGGTCAGCCCTTGTTGATGGCGGGCATCGAGTTCGTCCCGATCATCATGGGTTTGTTCGCGATCAGCGAAGTGCTATTGAATGTCGAATCGAGCGCGCGCGGAATTTTGGCGGACCAGAAAATCGAATGGCTGCCGTCGTGGCAAGACCTCAAGGAAACTTGGGCGGCGATGTTTCGCTCGGGTACGCTTGGCTTTTTCATGGGGCTGATCCCAGGGTGCAGTCCGGCGGTGACGTCGTTCATGGCGTATGATCTCGAAAAGCGCGTGTCGAAGCATCCGGAAAAATTCGGCAAAGGCGCGATGGACGCCATCGCCGCGGTCGAAGGCGCGAACAATGCAACGGCGAGCGGCGGATTCGTCCCGCTGTTTTCGTTTGGCATTCCATCGGGACCGGCGCTCGCCGTTTTGCTCGGCGGATTTATGATGTACGGTTTGCAGCCCGGTCCGCGCTTGATGACGGAACAACCGCAGTTGTTGTGGACGATCATCGCGAGCATGTACATCGGCAATGTAATGTTGCTCATCTTGAACCTGCCGCTCGTCGGAATTTGGGCGCGCATGGCGCTGATTCCGTTTCCGATCCTGGGTCCGCTGATCGTCGCCTTCACCTTCATCGGCGCGTACAGTCTGCGCTTTCAGATGCTCGACATCTGGGTCGTCGTGATCTTTGGCGTGATCGGTTACTTGATGCGTAAGTTTGGTTTTCCGGTTGCGCCGATGGTGCTCGCCGCCGTCCTGGCAAAAATGCTAGAGACATCGCTGATGCAATCGCTCGGTCTCTCGCATGGCTCGCCGCTCATCTTTTTCACGCGACCGATCTCTCTGGTGTTCATGGTCGTCGCGCTTGCATTCATCACGCGCGGCGTTTGGCTGCAAATGCAAACGCGCACAGTGAATATGGCGGCGGAAAGTGAAGTGTAAATTAGTCAACAGTCAACAGTCAACAGTAGGATGATTCACTGTTCACTGTTCACTAATTCCAAGTCTCAATTCTAGGAGGTAGTATGAAGCACGGCATTTTGGTGCACGAAACAATTGACGATGTCGGCGTTGCGGTTGAAGACCTCAAAGCCGGCAACGATGTTGGCGCAGTCACGCTCGAAGGGCAACCGGCGGGCAGCGTCAAACTGGTGAACGATGTTCCGCTCGGACACAAGGTCGCGATGAAGGACATTGCGAAAGGCAAAGACGTGATCGAGTACGGGCGCGTGATCGGCGTTGCCGCGGATGCGGCGCCGCGCGGATCGCACGTTCACTCGCACAATCTCAAAACGAAAAGGTGGAAATGATGATCAAGCCACAAGACCTCAAATTCCTGGGCTATCGTCGTCCTGATGGGCGCTTTGGCGCGCGCAACCACGTCCTCATCATTCCGGTGGACGACATTTCGAACGCCGTCGCCGAAGGTGTCGCGATGAATATTCGCGGCACGATGGCATTGCCGCATCCGTACGGTCGCTTGCAATTTGGCGAAGATTGGGATTTGACCTTCCGCACGCTCGCGGGTCAGGGTCGCAATCCCAACTGCGCCGCCGCAATCGTGATCTGCATCGAGCCGAAATGGGCTGAACTGATCGTCAAAGAAATCGCCAAGACCGGCAAACCCGTCGCCGGATTCAGCATCGAACGATCCGGCGATCTCAAGACGATCGAAGCTGCGTCGCGCAAAGCAAAAGAGTTCGTGCATTACGCCACCGAGTTGCAGCGCGAACCGTTCACCGTCAAAGAATTGACGATGAGCACCAAGTGCGGCGAATCAGACACAACGTCTGGTCTCGCATCGAACCCGACCGTCGGGCGCACGTTCGA
Source organism: Chloroflexota bacterium (assembly GCA_016219275.1). Lineage (NCBI taxonomy): Bacteria > Bacillati > Chloroflexota > Chloroflexota bacterium. Next base: position 45,576 of record JACRBM010000054.1, on the reverse strand, counting down.
ACGACTTGCGGATGCCGGCGCGACGTTGATCTTCGGCGAAACGACCGAAGTGACCGGCGGCGAAGACATCATTATGCAACAATGCGCGACGCCGGAAATCGCCGCGCAGTTCAAAGCCGCGTTCGACGATTATCAGCGACTCGTGGAAAGCCAGGGCGTTTCCTTGTTCGGCTCGCAACCGACCGAAGGTAACATTCGCGGCGGGTTGACGACCATCGAAGAAAAGGCGCTGGGCAACATTCAAAAAGCCGGTCGCTGCAAGATCGTTGATTTTCTCAAACCCGCGCAAGAACCGCGCAAACCTGGGTTGAGTTTCATGGATTCATCGTCCGCCGCCGCCGAAATGGTGACGCTGTGCGCCGCCGCCGGTTCCGTCGTCCATTACTTTACGACCGGTCAAGGCAACGTCATCGGCAACCCGGTCGTTCCGGTGATCAAGTTGTCCGCGAATCCGCTCACGGTCGCGACAATGTCCGAACACGTGGATGTTGATTTGACCGGCATGTTGCGCTTGGAAATGAATCTCGACCAAGCCGCGGATGCCGCGCTCCAAATGTTGGAACGCACGATCAACGGTCGCATGACCTCCGCCGAAACGTTGCGGCACAATGAGTTTGTGTTGACCAAGTTGTATCGCTCGGCGTGATTAAAGTATGAAGGCAGAAGGATGAAGGATGAATAGTTCATCCTTCATCCTTCTAATTTCATCCTTGTTGCCAGAAGGAGAATCAGTGTCACGCATTTCGATTGCGCCCCTTGAAGAGCAATTGCGCTCGCCGGAATTTTTCGTTGACCCGTATCCGACGTACCGTCGTTTGCGTGAACGCGCGCCGGTGTATTGGAGTGACGCGCTCGGCGGCTGGGTCATTACGCGCTACGCCGACCTCGTCACGATTTTCCGCGACCCGCAACGATTTTCGAGCGCGGGTCGCGTTACTTTTCTGCTCCGTCAACTCCCCGACGCCGCGCGCGCCCAGGTTGAACAATTAGAGCGACATTACGCGGTCGGTCTCGCGCATTCCGACCCGCCCGATCACACGCGCTTGCGCGCGTTGTTAACCAAGGTGTTTACGCCGCGCATGATCGAGACGATGCGCGGGCGCATCGAAACGGTCGTGAACGATTTGCTCGCGCACGTCGAACGCGCCGGACGAATGGACATCATTGGCGACCTCGCGTACCCGCTGCCTGCGATCATCGTCTCCGAAATGATTGGCGCGCCGACGGAGGACCGCGACAAGTTTCGCCAATGGGCAATCGAGATCAACGGTTTGTTTGAGGGCGGCGGTCGCATCATTCCGGAAAATGTAGACACCGCACAACGCGCGTTGCTGGAGATGCGCGCGTACGTGCGCGAACTCATCGCGCACAAACGCGCCGAACCGCGCGAGGATATTTTATCCGGACTCGTCGCGGCGGAAGAGCAGGGTGACAAACTTTCGGATGCCGAACTCGTCTCGACGGTCGTCACATTGTTCGTCGCGGGACACGAGACGACGACGAATTTGATCGGCAACGGAATGCACGCGCTCTTGCGTCAGCCCGATCAACTCGCGCGTCTGCGCGCGAATCCTGGGTTGATCGCGAGCGCGGTCGAAGAATTGTTGCGGTACGACACGTCGGTGCAACGCGGCTGGCGCATCGCGCGCGAGGATGTCGAATTCGGCGGCGAACAAATTCGGCGCGGCGACCTGGTCTTGCCGATGCTTGGCGCGGCGAATCGCGATCCCGCGCAATTTCCAAACCCCGACGCACTCGACATTGCGCGCAAAGAAAATCGGCATGTCGCGTTTGGGTACGGCATTCACTTTTGTCTCGGCGCGCCGCTCGCGCGTCTCGAAGCGCCGCTGGCGATCAACGCGTTGCTCGCGCGTTTTCCGAATGTGCGGCTGACCGGCGAACCGCTCGTGTGGCGGCAGGACATCGCGTTGCGCGGATTGATTACGCTGCCAGTTTCCTTGTGAGGTGAAATCATCGGCGTTCTGTTTGCTGAAATAAAAAAGATCGCGCACGAGTTAGCGCGCGCGTGGCTAGGACTGAGCGTCGTCGTGGTCGTCGCCATTAGCAGTCGCATTCTGCACGATCTCATTCCCAACGCGATGTTGACCAAAGCGATCAGCGAAATTCTCATCGCGATGTTGCTGGGTTTGCTGATTCGGAATACAATTCGCTTGCCCGCGTCGGTGGACGCGGGCGCGAAATTCGCGCTCGATCGCATTTTGCGTTTCGGTATTATCTTGCTCGGATTGCGCTTGAGTTTGCAAGATGTCGCGGCGACCGGCTCCACTGCACTCGTGTTGATTGTCGTTTGCATTTCGTTTGCTCTCGGATTCGCGTTTCTCGTTGGACGCGGTTTGAACATTCCGCGCCGGCTCGTCACGCTGATTGGCTTTGGCACAGCGATTTGCGGCAACTCGGCGATTGTCGCGACCGCGCCGCTCATCGAAGCGAAAGAAGAAGACGTCAGTTTCGCGGTCGCGATGATTACATTGTTCGGATTGATCGCGGTGATCGTTTATCCGATTGTAGGTCACGCGCTCGCGCTGTCCGATTCCGTTTTCGGATTATGGAGCGGCACCGCGGTGAACGACACGTCCCAGGTCGTGGCGACTGCCGCGGCGTACAGTCCGCGCGCGCTCGACATCGCGACGGTGGTCAAACTGACGCGCAACGTATTCCTGGGTCCATTGATGATCTTGATGGGATTCGTCTACGCGCGCGCCACGCATCACGCGACGAAAAGACTGACGATGCAGCCGGTGATTCCGTGGTTCGTGGTCGCGTTCATTGTGATGTCGCTCTTGCGGACCCTGGGCATCGCCGCCGGCATCTTGCCGCAAAACGTGGATCAGCCGGAGCATTTGTTTGTGAGTGCGGCGTGGCTCAAACTGGCGGACGACGCATCCAAGTTCGCGATTCTCTGCGCGCTCACCGGCATTGGCTTGAGCACGAACATCGCGAGTCTCCGCCAGACCGGTTGGCGACCTTTCATCCTCGCGCTGACGATTGCATTCGCGTTGGCGGTGGCGAGTCTCGCGATGATTTTGATGACTGGGTTGGGGGCATGATGCAATTTCAAATTCCATACGGAAAAACACATTTGGAATTTTCGCTTTCCGATTCATTGCGCGCGGAACTCATCGCGCCCGCGGCGATCCCGCCGTTGACCGATGCGCCGCGCGCGGTGAGCGACGCGCTCGACGCGCCGCTCGCATTCGATTGGTCGCGCTTTGCGCGCGCGCAATCGGTCGCCATCGCGATCAACGACAAGACGCGTCCCGTGCCGCTCGCGATTCTTCTGCCGCCGCTCTTGCAAAAACTCGCGCGGCTCGACGTTCCGCGTGAAGCGATCACGTTGCTGATCGCGACCGGCACGCACGCGCCGATGCGCGCGGACGAATTCGGCGCGGTCGTGCCTGCCGACATCCTCGCGCATTATCGCGTCATCTCACACGATTGCGATGACGGTGCGAATCTGATCGAACTCGGCGCGACGACGCGCGGTACGCGCGTCCTGGCAAATCGTGTGTTCGTCGAAGCGGAGCTACGCATCGCGATTGGCGACATCGAGCCGCATCAATTCATGGGATTTTCCGGCGGCGTCAAAGCGGCGGCGATTGGCGTCGCGGGGCGCGCGACGATCACGCACAATCATTCGCTGATGCTGGACCCGCACGCGTATCAAGGGCGCTATGCCGACAATCCCGCGCGGCAGGATGTCGAAGAAATCGGAAAAATGATGGGCGTGCATTGCGCGCTCAATCCGGTCGTCAACGCGGAAAAGAAAATCGTCGGCGTTTTTGCGGGCGATCCGGTCGCAGTCATTCACGCGGGGATGCCGCTCGCGCTCGACGTGTATCGCGTGAAGGTGACCGCGCCGTTCGATCTGATGATCGTGTCGGCGGGTGGACATCCGAAAGACATCAACGTGTATCAAGCGCAAAAAGCGTTGGGGCACGCGATGCCGGTGATGAATCTCGGCGGTACGATCATCTGGGTCGCCGCGTGTCCCGAAGGATCGGGAAGTAAACTGTATGAAGAATATCTGCGCGACGTATCGTCCCAGCATCAAGTCCTCGAACGTTTTCAGCGCGAGCCGTTTCGCCTGGGTTATCACAAGGCGTTTCAAATCGCGCGCGATGCGACGCGCGCGCGTGTGTTGATGGTGACGGACATGCCGCGCGATCTCACGACGCGATTGCTCCTCGACAAGTGCGATTCGCTCGACGCCGCGCTGACGCTTGCGCTGCGCGACCTCCCGCGCGACGCGCGCATCGGCGTGATGCCGGCGGGGAATGTGACCATTCCTTCAATTTTAGATTTATGATTTTCGATTTTCGATTTATGATCGGCTCAATCGAAAATCGGCATTCGGAAATCGAAAATGACAAATTTCATTCGTAACCCTCATCTCGACGGCGAGACATTTTTCCGGCAAGGCAACGCGACCGGCGTTTTGCTTGTGCACGGTTTCACGGCGACAACTGCGGAAGTGCGTTTGCTCGGCGATTTTTTGCATGCGCGCGGGTACACGATTTCCGCGCCCCTCTTGCCTGGGCACGGCACGACGCCGGAGGAAATGAATCGGTGTCGTTGGCAAGACTGGACGAACGCGGTGGAGTGCGCGTACTGCGATCTTGCCGCGCGATGCCAGCGCGTGTTCATCGGCGGCGAATCTATGGGTGCGGTGCTCTCGCTTTACACCGCGAGCAATCACCCAGAGGCGGCAGGGGTTTTGTTATACGCGCCGGCGATCCAGGTCGCGTCGCCGTTGTCCATCGTGCTCGCGCGATTGTACGCACCATTCAAGGCGTTCGCGGAAAAACCGGTGCGCGCGGCAACTGCCGTAGACCCGCGTTGGAAAGGGTACGCGGTCAATCCGCTGCGCGCGGTCGTACAGTTGGGCAAGTTGCAACGCGCGACGCGCAAACGATTAGCGAAAATTCATCAACCGGTTTTCATCGCCCAAGGTCGGCTCGACCAAGCGATTGATCCGCGTAGTGGGCAGATCATCCTCGATGAGATTTCATCGCCGCAAAAGGAATTGCACTGGTTCGAACGCTCGACGCACTGTGTGATCCTCGATCAAGAGTGGGAACAGATCGCGGAGAGGACCGCGGGTTTTATCGCGCGAGTGATTTCCCACTGATGGATTTTTAACCCGCGTTTTTTGACACCACTCTGATTCCACGTTACAATATTTTCAACACTGGCGATGTCGCCGTGTCTCGGTTGATTGTCTGCCGCATGGTCACGATGTGCCTGCTGGATAGACGCGATTCCCGCGCGCCTCAGCAGGTTTTTTGTTGGAGGTTCCCATGTCCGCCAACCTCAGCACGTGTACCACCCCCACGTCAGTTTGGTCTGCCGCGCCCGCACTTTTCCCGCGCGTAAAAAAACTCCGCGACGAGTACTGGAATTTCTACGAACGCAAGTTTACAAACCAAGTGCGCGCGTATACGACTGGCACACCCTGGGATTGCGTGTACTCGATTTGGTCGTGGACGAATGTTCCCGAAGTCGCGTTGTTCCAGCAAGGATTTCGCAGTTACCTCGGCGCGGCGGCAACCAGGGTGGAACTTTTCGAAGGATTTTGGATCGAGCCACTCGTCGTGCGCCAGGCGCTCTTTTTCCGCCAAGTCGTCCGCAACTATTTGCCGGCGCAAATCCTCGACGGCGAATTGATCGTCGGCTCGAATTTTAGCGCCGCGCTCTCGCGTTGTTTGACGCGCGGCGAACAAGGCGCACGCGATCGCGCAGAAAAGCGATTCCTCAAAGAATGGCACGCGCTCAACGATGTCGGCGTCGGCAATTGCGGCGCAGTCCCCGGTCATCTCATACCCGATTTTCCGAAAGCGTTGCGAATCGGCTGGAAGGGCATTCAAACCGAAGCGCAATCTGTATTGGACGATCCCGATGCGACGCGCGAGCAACGCGACCTCGCGCACGCCATTGTCATCTGCGCTGACGCGGTGAGAATGTTGAGCGACCGCTACGAAGCCGAAGCGAGCCGCCTCGCCGATTCGGAAAGCGACCCAGGTCGCCGCGCGGAATTGCGCGAGATTGCGCGCACCTGTTCCAGAGTACCGTGGTTGCCGCCCAAAACTTTTCCCGAAGCGTTGCAAGCGTTGTGGACAACACATTCGTTGTTGATGGTCGCGGAAAGTTATCCCGGTCCCGGCGTTTCGCCAGGTCGTGTGGACCAATATTTGTATCCGTACTTCAAAGCCGATTTGGAATCGGGACGATTGACGCGCGAGCAGGCAAAAGAATGGCTCGAATGTTGGTGGATCAAACACAATTACGCGTACGATTACCAGGGCTGGGTCGGCACGAACCAGGGCATCAACTCGTCGTTTGGGCAACTCATCACGCTCGGCGGAATGAACGCGGACGGGAGCGACGCGTCGAACGAACTAACGTATCTCATGCTCGACATCATCGAAGAAATCAATCTGCTCGAACCCAAGCCGAACATTCGCATCCACGCGCAAACGCCCGACCGCTTGCTGAAACGCATCGTCGAGATGTTAGCGCACGCACAAGGGTCGCCGTTCCTCATCAACTTTGACGAGAACGCGATAGCCGGTTTGCGCTGGCAAGGTTTGCCGGAAGAACGACTCTGGGATTACGCGCCGGTCGGTTGTCTCGAAAACACACTCGCCGGCGATGATCGCTCCGGCACGGTGGACGTGAATCTCAACCTTGCCAAAGCGATTGAACTCGCGCTGAACGACGGATGCGATCTGCAAACCGGGAAACAAATCGGACCACACACCGGCAATCCAATTGATTTCCCCGATTTCCCTCATTTCCTTTCCGCGTTTGAAACGCAACTCCGTTTTCTCGTTGACTGGATCATCCGCGTCAACAATCTCGCCGATGCCGGGCGCGCGCGTTGGGAGCCGTGCGCGTATTTGAGCGCGCTCGTCGGCGGCTGTCTCGAATCGGGTAAGGACTCGAACGCGGGCGGCGCGCATCACAACTATCTCACCGTCGAAGGCGTCGCGCTTGCGACGGCGGCGGACAGCATCGCCGCGATCAAAAAGTTGGTGTACGAAACGAAACAAATCGCGATGACTGATTTGCTCGACGCGCTCAAATCGAATTTCGAAGGCAAGGACGCTTCGCGTTTGCGGCAGATGCTCATCACCAAAGCGCCCAAGTACGGCAATGACGATCTGTACGCCGACGACATTGCGCGCGAAATCAGTCATGTGTGGACGGAGCAGGCGATCACGCACACGTCGCCGACCGGCAAGAAATATCGTGGCGGGTACTTGTCGTGGAATTACTGGATCGCGTACGCGCCGACAACAGCGGCGACGCCGGACGGTCGCAAGCGCGGACAGTACTTGTCGAACGCGGTTTGCCCGGTGAACGGCGCGGATCGCAAGGGACCGACCTCGGTCATCAAGAGTGTGGGGCATCTCGATTTGCAGACCGCGCCGAACGGCGCGAGCCACACGCTAAGTTTCAGCCCGGCGATGTTGCGCGATCCGGAGCAACAACAAAAACTGGTGGCGTTGTTGCGCGCGTACGGCAAGGTGGGCGGCACGGCGTTGCAAATCAATGTGATTGACGCGAACACGTTGCGCGAGGCGCAAAAGCATCCCGACGAGTACCGCAACTTGCTCGTGCGTGTGACCGGCTACAACGCGTACTTTGTTGGAATTGGCAAAGAGATTCAGGACGAGATTATCGCGCGGGAGAGTCATCGGTTGTAATCCGCGAATTACACGAATTTGCACGAATACGGAGAATTCTAGCAATGGATAACACTGAATTTCTCATGCGCCTCATACGTCAACTTGATGCGCTGATTCCGTTCTTAGCACTTTCACATCAAGATGTGTTTGATCTCATACAAAAAGAGAAAGATATTTGGTTTATGGAAAGCCAGAGGAGAACCATTCCTGAAACATATGAGATTTATTGCACCCAGGTTAATCACTCAGCATTCCTGTTGGGCTATTCGTATTTCGAGGTATTCCTGGGCGACCTTATGAAAGAAATATTTCTGTCCAACCCCAGCATGTTGCCGAAAGAAAAACAGCTCAAATTCAGTGAGATTCTCGAAGCCCGTACTTTTGAAAGTGTAATCGAGTTGATGATAGAAAAAGAGAACCTGGCGCTCGTTTATCAGAGCATGGATAAGGTCATTGATTACTTTGAGACGAAACTAAATCTCCACTGGACTGATGAACACAAAGACACCATAATTCGTGCGACTTACTTGCGAAACTGCATAGTGCATAATATGAGTCGTGCGGATAGCCGATTAGCTCAGGTGTCTCAGTACGTGGTTGGACAAGACATCAATTTGACCTCATCCGAGGTCCATGCATTTGGGCTGATTGCTCGCGCACTTTCACGTGATCTATATAGACAAGCAATGGAAAGATATTTCCAGAAGTAACAGAAAATATCCTACTTGTTGGTGGATGCCAATATTCACGTGTACACCTCCGACGCATCAGCGCCGATGCGTAGACCTGGAAGGTTCGCTTCGCGAAAACCTTCCAGGTCTTTGACCACGAACTCACTCCCGGAGAAACCGCATGCCAAACAAAATCCTTGTAACGTACGCCAGCCGCACCGGTTCCACCGCCGAAGTCGCGCAAGCCATTGGCAAAACACTCGCGGAAAGCGGCGCGCAAGTGGATGTGCTTGCGATGAACGAGGTGCAAGACCTCGCGCCGTACAACGTAGTCGTCGCAGGCAGTGCGATTCGAAAATCCAAGTGGCTGCCGGAAGCGGCGCAATTCATCCAGACGCATCGCGCCGAATTGGCGCAAAAAAAGTTTGCCGAGTTCACAGTCTGCATCACACTCGCGATGTCGAACACGGAGCAATACCGCGCGGTGGTGGCAAAATGGGTCGCGCCGGTGCGCGCGCTCGTCACGCCACTGAGCGAAGGATTCTTTGCCGGGATGCTCGACTTTTCCAAACTGCCGGTGAACCTGGATACGTTGCAATTGCGCGTTGCCGTTGCCCTGCGCATTTTCCCGCGCGATGATCGCCGCGATTGGAGCGCGATTCGCGCGTGGGCGGAAAGCATTCGCCCGCTGTTACTTGGATAGAATGGGACGCGGACGAGCGCAGACAAGCGCGGATTTCTATCTCTAATCGGTGCTCGCTCGCGTTTGTCCGCGCCCCACAAGGATTTTATGGACTCGACCGCACTCACCTTCAACCTTCAACAATTCAGCACCGCAGACGGACCTGGCATCCGCACGACCGTGTTTATGAAAGGATGCCCGCTTCGTTGTGTGTGGTGTCACAATCCCGAAGGCATGTCGCCACATCTCGATTTGATGTGGTACGATGCGCGGTGCATTGGCGCGCGCGAATGTTTGCGCGTTTGTCCGGAAAATGCGTTGACACTCACGCCGGCGGGGATCGCGATTGACCGCAAACGATGTACGGTGTGTGGGAAATGCGCGGAGGCGTGTCCGGCAAGCGCGCTGGTTGTGATAGGGAAAGAATGGAAACCAGAGAAATTGCTGGAGGAATTGCTGAAGGACAAGGTGTTTTACGAAACATCCGGCGGCGGCGTCACGTTCAGTGGCGGCGAGCCGATGATGCAGACCGATTTTCTCTGCGAGGTGTTGCCGCGTTGCAAAGATGGCGGACTGCACGTCGCGCTCGACACGTGCGGCGCGGTCGCATTAGAACGTTACCAGCGCGTCGTCGAATGGCTTGACCTGGCGTTGTTCGATCTGAAAATCATGGACGGCGCAAAACATCAGCAAGCGACCGGCGTTGGCAACGAGTTGATTTTGAACAATGCGCGCTGGCTTGCATCGCGTGGCGTGCCGATGTGGATTCGCACGCCGATCATTCCCGGCTACACCGACGACCACGCGAACATCCAAGCGATTGCGCGATTCATTTGCGACGAACTGCCGACGGTCGAACGCTGGGACTTGGTCGCGTACACGAATCTCGGCAAGCCAAAATATCATCGGCTCGATTTGCCGTATGCGCTGGAAAATGTATCGTTGCTCACGCGTGATGAAATGGAATCGGTGTGGCGCGTCGCGCACGACATTGCGCCGGTCGCGCGATGGTCGGGGGCGACGCGGTGAAGAAATAAAGTATGAAAGATGAGGGATGAAGGATGAAATTGATTTGCATTGTTTCCATCCTTCATCCCGCGAAGCGTGTCTTCACCCTTTGATTTGGAGGAAACGATGACAGTCCTGGAACAACACCCAGGTTTGCTTGACGCGTTGCGCGGCGAGACGACGCCGAAATTTTTGGCGACGCGTAGCGCGGCAGGGGTACCGAACGTCGTGCCGTGCATTTCACTGCAACCCGCCGACGGTCAACCCGACACCGTTTTCTTTGGCAACTTTTTGCTCCGCAAGAGTATCGTCAATCTCAAAGAAGATTCGCGCGTCGGCATCCTCGTTATCACGCCGGAACTGAACGGTTGGATTCTCAAATGCGATTTCGTCGAGTTTCAACGCACCGGCGCGTACGTCGAAAAGGTGATGAGCGGCTCGCTCTTGCGCTACAACGCCTACACCGGCATCCGCGATGCCAGTGTGATTCGCGTGCGGTCGGTCGAAAACACGTTTGCGATTTCCAAGATGCAAGTGATGACCGATTATCTGCGCGCGCGATTTGCTGGCATCATCAAGCCCGGACACACGGACGGCGGCGTGACGATACCGCGTCAGGTGCAACACGAGTTTGCGAAAATGGTCGCGGTCAAAGTGCTGGCGTGGATCGGCGATGACGGCTATCCAATGATCATCCCCGCACTTTCGATGCAACCGACTGGCGCGGAGAATTTGATCTGCCACACCATGCCAACGCTTCCGCATCCGCCGACTGAGACCCAGGTTGCAACGAATATCCTGACGTTCGATGCGATTTCGTACCAAGCCAAAGGCAAGTGGAACCTGCGCGGCGACATTGGCAATCTTTGCGTGCAAGAGGTGTACGCAGGTGGTCCGCCTCTGCCCGGCGAACGGGTTGCGTAGTGACGTTCGCGAAGCGCGCAACGTTTCTACGCAATCTCTAGTTGACTTGATTTTTGATCGAGCAAGAGAAAAACCAGATGAGTGAAAAAATGAAATTCGGTTGGACGCAGTACATCACGATCAACGCGTACTGGCTCGGTCTCGCGACACTGTCGCAAACGATGGCGCCGCTCGTGTTGCCGTTGCTCATCGAGCAATTTGTTGGCGAAGCGCAAAAGGCGACGTACTATGGCACGCTGCGTTTGTGGGGCTTGATGGTCGCGTTGCTCGCGCAAGCGTTTTGGGGTCTACTCTCCGATGCAAGCACGTTGCGCTGGGGACGCCGCCGACCGTTCATCCTCGGCGGCGCGGTGCTGAACCTGGTGTTCATTGTCGCGATTGGATTCTCGGCGGGCATGTCCGGTTTTGCCGGTTACGTTTTCCTTTTTGCGATGTACGTGCTTCTGCAAATTTCCGCGAACGCCGCGCACGGCGCGACCCAGGGTCTGATTCCCGACCTGGTTCCCGAAAATCAGCGCGGCAAATTTTCCGGCGTCAAAGCGATCCTCGAAGTGCCACTCCCGGTGATTATTGTTTCGTTCACCGTCGGTCGTCTGATTCAAGCCGGGAATATGTGGGGCGCGTTGTTCGTCGCGATGGGCGTCGTTCTGGCGACAGCGTTGCTCACGATGTTTGTGCGCGAGCAAGCCCCGCAAGGCGCGGCGGCATTGGTCAGTCAAGCGTGGAGCGCGTTCGCGCGACTCGTACTGATGACCGCGCTGTTCACCGGAATCATCCTGGGTCTGGGCGAAGCCGTTCGATTGGGGAGCGCGTTCACCGACGGATTGGACGCATCAAGTTTGTTTATCGCGATGGGCTTGCTGGGTCTGCTCGCGATGAGCATCGCGATCGCGCTCGGCGTCTGGGTGAGTGTTCGCATCGGCGCGGGCGACGCGACGCGCAATCCCTCGTTCACGTGGTGGATCGTGAATCGGCTGGCGTTTCTTGCCGGCGCAGTCAATCTTTCGTCATTCGCGATTTTCTTTTTGCAAGCGCGGCTCGGACTCGTGCGCGAAAAAGCGGCGGGACCCGCGGCGAACATGCTCTTGTTCGTCGGCGTGTTCGTTTTGATTTTCGCGTCGCTCGCCGGCTGGCTCTCGGATCGGATCGGGCACACGCGCGTCGTCGCGTTCGCCGGCGCGCTCGCGGCGTTTGGCACCGCAGTCGCGATTGCCGCGCCCGATCTCAATGTGATTTACGCGGGCGCGTGCATCATCGGCGCGGCGATTGGCATGTTCTACACCGCGAACTGGGCGCTGGGTACGCGGCTCGTGCCGCCAGACCAAGCCGCGCGATACCTGGGAATTTCGAATCTCGCCGGCGCGGGCGCAGGCGCAGTCGGTGCGTACATCGGCGGACCGATTGCGGACTTGTTCACCGCGCGTTTTCCCGATTTGCCGGGGCTGGGTTACGTGTTGCTGTTCGCGATGTACGGCGCGTTGTTTTTGCTTTCCATGCTTGCGCTTGCGCGCGTGAAAGATGCGACGCGTTGATCTGCCATTGAGGGCATAGAGGTCATAGAGAAAAAACGCGATGTTCTCACTGACCTCTTTGGCAAGGTGTGGGTAAACACTAGAATAGATTGATTGCGGCTACACCGCGCTATGTGGTATAATCCCGGTAGCCAGAAGGAGGCGAGAGATGAAAATTCAAAACATTCTTGCCACCAAGGGCGCCAATTCCATCACTATTCACCCGGAACAGTCGCTCAAGGATGCGGTGATCTTGTTGGGTAAACACAATATCGGCGCATTGGTTGTCGTGGACGAGGCGGGCAAACTGGTTGGGATGCTCTCCGAGCGCGACATTGTGCGCCAGGCGATGTATCGTGAAGACCTTTTCTTGTTGCCGGTCAGTCACGTGATGACGGAACGCGTGGTGACAGGCACGCCGGACGATGATCTCAAGTCGGTGATGCATCGCATGACTGAGGGGCGTTTTCGCCATCTGCCGGTCGTCGAGCAAGGGAAACTCGTCGGCGTCGTTTCGATTGGCGATGTCGTCAAAGCCGTGCTCGCCGAATACCAGGGCGAAATCGAAACCCTTGAAACCCAGGTCATGGAGGCGTAATGGCGCACTTGGGCACGTTATCGAACCCTGTGCGAGTCGCGATCATCGGTTCGGGTCCCGCCGCGTTCTATGCCGCCGAGGCGCTCTTCAAGCAAACCAGCGTGCTAGCCCAAGTGGATATGTTCGACCGCTTGCCGACGCCGTACGGGTTGGTGCGCGGCGGGGTTGCTCCCGATCATCCTAAAATCAAAAGCGTCACGAAGGTGTACGAAAAGATCGCGGCGGACGCGCGGTTTCGATTCTACGGCAACGTCGAGTTCGGCAAACATCTTGCGCTCGCCGACCTTAAGGATTTCTACCACCAAGTTTTATTCGCGACCGGCGCGCAGACCGACCGGCGGATGGGCATTCCCGGCGAAGACCTGCGCGGCAGTCATCCGGCAACCGAGTTCGTCGCGTGGTACAACGGACACCCGGATTACGCCGACTGCCAATTCGATTTGTCCGTGGAGCGCGCCGCGGTTGTCGGCGTGGGTAACGTCGCGATTGATGTCGCGCGGATTCTCTCGCGCACGCGCGCCGAACTGATGCAAACCGATATTGCTTCTCACGCGCTCGACGCGTTGAGTCAGAGCAACATCAAAGAAGTGTACTTGTTGGGACGACGCGGACCCGTCCAAGCCGCGTTCACGAATCCGGAAATCAAAGAGGTTGGCGAGATGCAGGATGCGGATGTGTTCACGCGCGCCGATGAGGTGGAACTCGATGCGCTCAGTCGCGCAGAATTGGAAAAAGATACCGATCCGATGACGCGAAAAAAAGTCGAGATTCTGCAAGGGTACGCGCTTCGCAAACCGTCGGGCAAATCGCGCCGGTTGCACGTGCGCTTTCTCGTTTCGCCGGTGGAACTCGTCGGCGATGACGCAGGACGCGTGACGAAAATGCGGCTCGTCCGCAACACACTTGTCGCATCCGAGTCGGGCGCGTTGAGCGCGAAAGCCACGAATCAATTCGAAGAACTAGAGGTCGGCTTGGTGTTTCGCTCGGTCGGTTATCGCGGCGTCGCGTTGCCCGACGTACCGTTCCACGACAAATGGGGCGTCATTCTCAACGAACAGGGTCGCGTGCTGGATCCGCAAACGAAACAACCACTCGCCGGCATGTACGCGTCCGGTTGGATCAAGCGCGGACCGAGCGGCGTGATCGGCACGAACAAGCCAGACTCGGTCGAGACCGTCAATGAGATGCTCGAAGATGCAACCCAGGGCGCAACGTTCACGCCCGCGCATCCGGACGCGTCGAGCGCGGAGCGATTGATTGTCGAACGCCAACCGCGTTTCATCGCGTTCGCGGATTGGGTCAAGCTCGATAAACTGGAACTGGCGCGCGGCGCGGAACAAGGTCGTCCGCGCGTCAAGTTTTCGAGCGTGGAAGAGATGTTGCGCGCGGTAGGTAAATAAAGCCGTTCGACAGATACCAGGTTTCCCCAAGAAACCTGGTATCTTGTTTCTCATCGGACGGTTTGCCCCGCGAATCGCAAAAATTGACATTTTCAGAAAATCCGAGTATTCTCTGACTGAAAATCGTCGTTGAATTTTCACTATTTTCAGAAAGAGTGCTCTGGTGGGCAAAGACGCCTCGGCTCGACCCAAGTTACTCGACGTTGCGCGACACGCGCACGTTTCCCCGGCGACCGTTTCTCGCGTGATTCACAACAACGCGCCCGTGCGCGATAATGTTCGCGCGCGTGTGCTCGCCTCGATGCACGCCCTCGGTTACGAAATGTCGCGCGCGACCTTCGCGCTTTATCGCGACACGATTGCCGTTTCGATTCCCGATCTGCTCAATCCGTTTTTCAGCGAAATCGTGCGCGGAATTGAAGACGAAGCCGCCGCGAATGCGTGGATGATGATGTTGGTGGATTTCGCCGAAGACATGCGCCGCGAACGCGACTTGCTGGAAATGACGCTGACCAAACCCTTGGACGGGATTATTGTTTGCGGGTCGCGTCTCGCCGATCTAGATTTGATCGCGCTGCGCGAACAACACAATACCCCTATGGTGCTGCTCAATCGCAAGGTCGTGCATCCGGAAATTCCGTGCATCCTCGTTGATTTTGAAAACGCCACGTATCGCGCGGCGCGTCACTTGCTCAACCTGGGTCACACGCGCCTCGCGTACCTCGCCGGTCCCGCCGCCTCGACAACCTCGCGCGTGCGACGACACGGCATCGAAATCGCCTTGCAAGAAGTGGGATTGTGTTTGCCGGATGAATGGTGCCCCGCGAGTTTTCCGAATGTGGACGGCGCGTTTCAAGCGATGAGCGCGCTGTTGTCGCTCGCCCAAGACGCGCGCCCGACGGCGGTGCTTGCGTACAACGACGTGATGGCGCTCGGCGCGTTGCACGCGATTCGCGCGCATCGGTTGCGCGTGCCGGAAGATGTGTCGGTCGTCGGCTTTGACGACATCGCGATGGCGGCGCACGCGAATCCGCCGCTCACGACGATCGCGCAACCCAAGTATCGCATGGGCAAGCTCGCGATGCGCTTGATTCTGCAGATCGCGCGCAACGAGCCGATTCGCAGTGAAGGTTTCACGCTGCTCGATTCTCCGCTGATCGTGCGCGAATCTACCGCGCCGGTCAGTGTGAATGGAAAGGAACGCGCATGACACCCTGGGATCGTTTTGCAACCGTGGCGCGCGGCGGTACCGCCGACCGCGTCCCCGTCGCCTTGATCGTGGACAGCCCGTGGCTACCTGGTTACGCCGGCGTTGACACGCTCGATTATTTTTTGCGCGAAGAGGTGTGGCTCAAGCTCAATCTCGATTTGCTCACGCGCTTTCCGGAGGTCGCGTGGATTCCTGGCTTTTGGATCGAGTACGGGATGGCGGCGGAACCATCGGGGTTTGGCGCGCGTGTGCTGTGGCACCACGACCGCCCGCCTTCGATTGAAGCGGTGCGCGGCGGGCTTGCCGCGCTCGTGGACATCGAGCCGCCCGATCCGTACGAGCACGGCTTGATGCCGCTCGTCCTCAAACGCTACGCCGATTTGGAAAAACGGTTGTTGCCGCAAGGCATCGAAGTAAAGATGGTCACCGCGCGGGGACCGTTCGCGGTGGCGAATTGGATTCTCGGCGCGACCGATTTCATGATCACGCTTGCTTCTGAGCCGGACACGATTCAACATTTTCTCGAAACACTCACGACCACGATCATTGCGTTTTTGCGCGCGCAACTCGATACGCTCCACGCGCCCGCCGGCATCATGGTGCTCGACGATATTATGGGTATGGTCTCGCCAGACATGTTCGAGCAATTCGTGCGCCCGCATTTCTCGCGTATCTTTCGCGAGTTCGACGGACTCGTCAAGGTGTTGCACAACGATACGCCGTGCATGCATTTGTGCAAGCCGCTCGCGACGCTCGGTTTCGATGTGTTCAATTTTTCGCACGAGATGGACATCGCGACGGTGCAAGCCGCGATGCCCGGCATCGCGTTGATGGGCAACGTGCCGCCGTACTCGGTGATGGCGGAAGGTACCGCTGAGCAAGTCGAGACCTGGGCGCGCGAGTGCATTCGCAAAACGAATGGACGCGGTTTGGTTCTCTCCGCCGGCGGCGGCGTCAGTCCTGGCACCCCGGCGAGCGCGATTGACGCGTTGGTGCGGGCGACGCAGGTCTGACGCACGCTGCGGCGTCTAGCGTCGCCGGGCGATGGGCGTTACGCCGAAATCGTCTTGAGCGATCCGGGCTATCGTCTTGCGCGGAATTTGCGTTCGAAAGGAGGTGCCTCCCCCGGTAAGCAGAATACTGTCCGAACAAAAAGTCACCCAGTCTCAAAGAGGAGGAAGAACGATGAACAAGCGATTCATTTTGATCGTATTGACTTTGTGCGTCGCGCTCGTGATGGTTGCGTGCGCCGCGCCCGAACCGACCAAGGTACCCGCGCCGACGATGGCGCCGACGGCAGCGCCTAAAGCGACGGAAGCCCCCAAACCAACGACCGCGGCAGTACCAGCCACGCCCAAGTACGTCGAATCCCCGATGCTCGCGGATTTGGTCAAAGCCGGCAAATTGCCGCCGGTGGAACAACGTGTCGCCGAGCAACCGTTGGTTATGAAACCAATCGCCGAAGTTGGTCAATATGGTGGGACGTGGCGGTACGCCTGGAAAGGTCCGTCTGACTTTCACGCGTACGGTCGTCTCAACTATGAGCCGATCCTGCGTTGGCCCCGCAACGCCAAGGATCCCATCCAACCCGGTTTGGCGTACAAATGGGAATTCAGCGCGGATGGCAAATCGCTCACGCTGTACTTCCGCAAGGGGCTCAAGTGGTCGGATGGCAAGCCCTGGACGGTGGACGACATCATCTTCTGGTGGGAAGACATCGAACAAAACAAAGAGCTGACCGCCGCGCCGCACGCCGAGTGGGTGGTCAACGGCAAGCCGATGACGTTGAAGAAGGTTGACGACATCACGATTCAGTACAACTTTGATGGACCCAATGGTTTGGTCCTCAACATGTTGGCGTTCCATGGCAATCAATGGCCGCTCAACTTTGAGCGGTTTGGCGCGTTTGCCCCGGCGCACTATCTGAAGCAATTCCATCCCAAGTACAACACGGCGATCAAAGACTACAAGACGTTCAACGAAAAAGCGGACGACCTGAACCCAGAACGTCCGGCGATGACCCCGTGGGTTGTCACGCAATACAAAGCCGGCGATGCGAAAATGATCGCGAGCCGCAATCCGTACTACTGGAAGGTGGACGAAAAGGGTCAACAACTCCCCTACATTGACACACTCGATTACACCTTGGTCCAGAACAATGACGGTGTTTCCGCCTTGATGCTGGGCTGTAATCTGGACAACCAGTTCCGCAGCATTGACCTCAAGAACTTTCCGCTGTTGAAGGAAAAGGAAAAGGCGTGCGACTTTACCGTCATGAAATGGCCCAACGCGCAAGGTTCTACTCTCGTGCTCTGGCCCAACCAGAGTTACGCCGACGACAATGTCTTGCGTGACATTTTCCAGAACAAGGACTTTCGCATCGCGCTCTCCTACGCGATTGACCGCAAGAAGATCAATTCCATCTCGTACCTCGATCAAGGTGTGATTCGCTCCGAGATGGTCGTGCCGGATTCACCGTACTACGTGCCCGAAGTCGAAAATCTTTACACCGACTTTGATCCCAAGAAAGCTGGCGAGTTCCTCGACAAAGCCGGCTTGAAGATGGGACCCGACGGCAAGGTGCGTCTGCGCCCGGATGGCAAGCCGCTCGAAATCACCATCGAAACCGATCGCAATGCCGGCGCGGATTTGGATGCGCTGCAACTCATCACCGAGAACTGGAACGCGGTGGGCATCAAGACCGCGCTCAAGCCAGAGAACCGCGATCTGTTCTGGTCGAACGCAACTGGCAATAAGGTGCAAATCTCAGTTTGGGGAACTGATCGTGGTCTGAGTCCATTCGTGGACCCCATCTACATCTTCCCCTTTGACAATCGGTCGTGGATGGCGCCCGCCTATGGTGTGTACTATAACACCAGCGGCAAGGAAGGCATCAAGCCAACTGGCAAGATGGCTGACGTCCAATCGCTCTACAATCAGTTCAAGGCAACGATTGATCCATCCAAGCAACTTGATCTGGGCAAGCAAATGGTCAAGATCGCGACTGAAGAAGTGTGGACGATCCAAACTGTGGGCATGCTCCCCTCTGTCCAAGTCGTCAAGAACAACATGAAAGCCAATGTTCCAGAAAAGTACACCGCCGACTGGATCTATATGTCGCCGGGTAACCTGGATCCAAGCCACTGGTTCTTCAAGAAGTAACATGCAGGTAGGTAGGGGCGGTGTCACCCCGCCCCTACTCCAGGAGCTCGCTATGGTAACCTACATCATCCGGCGCTTGTTAGCGATGATCCCGACTTTGTTTCTCGTCTCGTTGTGCGCGTTTATCATCATCCGATTGCCGCCCGGCGATTTTATGGATCGGTTCGCCGCCAATGTCGGCACGAGCGGTTCGAGTTTGGATCAAGCCACCATCGAGAATTTGCGGCATCAATATGGACTCGATCAACCCGCGTATCTGCAATACGTGACCTGGATCGCCGGTTTTACGCATGGTGACTTTGGCTATTCGCTTCAATACAAACGACCGGTGGGTGAATTGATTTGGGACTATATGGGATGGACGCTCTTGATCACCATGATCGGGCTTGCGTTCACGTGGATTATCGCCATTCCGATTGGGATTTATTCTGCCACGCATCAGTACTCCAAGGGCGACATTACGTTCTCCTTCCTGGGTTTCCTGGGTTTATCCATCCCCGACTTTGCGCTCGCCTTGTTGTATCTCGCAATCGGTATTTTCGCTTTCAACGCCTCGGTCACCGGTCTGTTTTCGAGCGGCATGGAGAAAGCGCCGTGGTCAATTGAAAAAGTCCTCGATCTGCTCAATCATCTCATCTGGCCCTCGCTGATGCTCGGCGCGGCAGGTATGGCACAGTTGATTCGCATCATGCGCGGTAGTCTGCTCGATGTCCTGGGTCAGCAGTACATCACGACCGCGCGCGCCAAAGGGTTGAAAGAGAACGTCGTCGTCAACAAGTATGCCGTGCGCGTGGCGATCAATCCGCTCATTAGTGTGATGGGGATGCAGTTGCCGGAGTTGTTCAACGGCGCGACGACGCTGGGCATCGTCCTTACCTTGCCAACCATCGGACGCATTCTCCTTGACGCGTTGTTGAGCATGGATATGTATCTCGCCGGAACGATCTTGCTCTTTTTAGCATTCTTACTCATGGTGGGCAACCTGCTGGCAGATATTGCCTTGGCGTGGGTTGACCCAAGGATCAGATTAGAATGAGTGCAGTTCAACCACAACAATATCAAGTCGCCACGGACGTCCTGGCGAAACGGGCTGAAGAAGAATCGCGTTTTGCTCTTTCGCAATGGCAGTTGATGTGGCGCAAGTTCGTGCGTTCGCGCGCGGCGACGGTCGGCGGCAGCGTGGTCGTGCTGTCGTACGTGATGGCGATCTTTGCCGGTTTCCTTGCGCCATACGGCGGCGATCAACGTTTCACGACCTATCTCTTCGCTCCGCCCCAGGGTTTGCACTGGGATCTCGAACATGGTTTGTACATTCATGGCTTGACTGCCAAGCGCGATCCCGAAACATTGGCGATGGTCTTTGGCACGGACACGAGCCGCATCATCCCGGTTCAGTTCTTTGTCCACGATCAACCCTACAAACTTTTCGGATTCATTGAGACGGATGTCCACCTTTACGGAGTTGCCGACAAAGACATTGGTATCTTTCTGTTGGGGAGTGATCGCCAGGGACGCGATATGGTCTCGCGGCTCGTGATCGGCAGCCAGATTTCGCTGACGATTGGTTTAGTCGGCGTCTTTCTCAGTCTGCTCTTGGGTTCTGTGCTCGGCGTAGTGTCGGGTTACTTTGGCGGCTGGGTTGACAACATTATGCAGCGCACCATCGAAGTGATTCGCTCTTTCCCCACGATCCCGTTGTGGATGGCGTTATCTGCCGCGCTTCCGCAGCACTGGACGTCGGAGCAACAATATTTCGGGATCACGATCATTCTGTCCTTCGTCGGCTGGACGTGGTTGGCGCGACAGTTGCGCGGCAAGGTGCTGGCAGTGCGCGAAGAGGAATTCGTTCTCGCCGCTCAACTCTCCGGCGCGAGTGATCGCTGGGTCATCTTTCGTCACCTGATTCCAGCCGTGTTCGGGCACATCATCGTGATTGCAACGCTCGTCATGCCGCGTATGATTATCGCCGAATCCACCCTCTCGTTCTTTGGCATTGGTTTGCGCCCGCCGACGATCAGTTGGGGTGTGTTGTTGCAAGAAGCGCAGAACTTGCACACGATTCGTCAAGCGCCCTGGCTGTTGTCTCCCGTACTTTTTATCGCGGTGGCGGTACTGGCGCTCAACTTTTTCGGCGATGGTTTGCGCGACGCCGCGGACCCGTATGCTCGCTAATGGCAAATGGCGGATAGCGAATAGCGAATAGTGAATGGCGAATCGCGGATAGCGAATAGCAAATCCAATACGCAATTTGCCATTAGCCATCTGCCATCTGCCAACAGGATGTGATGATGACGACGAAAAATGCCAAGAATCTGATCGAGATCAAGAATCTCAAAACCTACTTTGATACGTTGGATGGTACCGTGCGCGCTGTGGATGGTGTTTCGCTGACCATCGCGCCGCGCGAAACCCTGGGCTTGGTGGGCGAATCGGGGTGCGGCAAATCGGTCACCGCGTATTCCATCTTGCGCCTCCTCCCACCCAAGTACTCGCGGATTGTCGAGGGCGAAATTCTGTATCATCGCATTAACGGCGAAAAAATAGATCTCGCGCAAGTTGATCCACGCGGCGACGAAATTCGCAGCATTCGCGGCAATGACATCGCGATGATTTTTCAAGAGCCGATGACGTCGCTTTCGCCGGTGCATACCGTCGGCAGCCAGATCATGGAAGCGATCGAATTGCACCAGCAGGTTACCAAAGCCGAAGCGAAAGAACGCACGATCGCGATGTTGCGTCAGGTCGGCATCGCGATGCCGGAACAACGCTTTCACGATTTCCCCCACCAATTTTCCGGCGGCATGCGCCAGCGCGCGATGATCGCGATGGCGTTATCTTGCAATCCCGCGCTGTTGATTGCGGACGAACCGACGACCGCGCTCGACGTGACGATTCAAGCGCAAATTCTCGAAACGATGAAAGCGTTGCAAGAGCAATTCCAGATGGCGATCTTGATCATTACGCACAATCTCGGCGTGGTCGCGGAAATGGCGAATCGCGTCGCGGTGATGTACATGGGCAAGATCGTGGAAACCGGCACGGCGCGCGCGATTTACCACGATCCGCGACATCCTTACACGGTGGGCTTGATGCAGTCCGTGCCGAAAATGGGGCGCGGCATCAAGGAACGTCTCGTGCCGATTGCCGGCAGCGTGCCCGATCCGTTTTCGATTCCCCAGGGTTGCGCGTTCTTCCCGCGGTGTGCGGCGCAAAAGAAAACCGCGTGCCAGGGTCCGGCGGATGTGCCTTTGACTGAAGTCAAGCCCGGACATTGGGTGCGTTGCACCTTGTATCAATGAAATATGAGGCGAGATGCGTGAACACTAATCCAGTTCTCCTCGATGTCAAAAATCTCAAAAAATATTTTCCGATCCAAAAAGGTTTGCTCAAACGCGTGGTCGGTCATGTTCGCGCGGTGGATGATGTTAGTTTCTTCATTCGTCAAGGTGAAACGCTCGGACTGGTCGGCGAATCGGGGTGCGGCAAGACGACGACGGGACGCGTGATCCTGCGCGCGATGGATCCGACCGCAGGTGAGGTGTGGTATCGGCGCGATGACACGCTGGTCGAACTGTCCAAGGTGCCGCGCGGCGAAATGAAACCGTTTCGCCGCGAGATGCAAATCATTTTCCAGGATCCGTTCTCGTCGCTCGATCCGCGCATGACGGTGATGGAAATTGTCGCCGAGCCGTTGATGATTCATGGAGTCGCCAAGGGCGATGAGTTAAAAGCGCGCGTGCGCGAATTGCTCGAATGTGTGGGGATGCGCGTCCAGCACATGAATCGCTATCCGTACGCCTTCTCCGGCGGACAGCGCCAACGCATCGGCGTGGCGCGCGCGCTCGCGCTCAACCCCAAGTTCATCGTGTGCGACGAACCGGTCAGCGCGTTGGATGTTTCGATTCAAGCCCAGGTCGTCAACTTGTTGCGCGATCTGCAAAAGTCGCTCGGCTTGACGTATCTTTTCATCTCGCACGATCTCTCGGTCGTCGAGCATATCAGCGACCGCGTCGCGGTCATGTATCTCGGCGGCATCGTCGAGCTTGCGCCAGCGGAAGAGTTGTACGCCAAGCCGTACCATCCGTACACCGAAGCGTTGCTCTCTGCCGTACCGAGTTCGGACCCAGACCGACAGATCAAGCGACTCTTGTTGCCGGGCGATGTGCCGAATCCGGCGAATCCGCCTTCAGGTTGCAAATTTCATCCGCGTTGCCGGTACGCCAAAGATATTTGCCGCGCGCAAATACCCGAGTGGCGCGAACTCTCGCACGATCACTGGGTTGCGTGTCATCTCGCCGACCAGCTCAAACTAGCCGGCATGGCGGAGAATTGAAAATGCTCACGACCATTCATGCAACTGATGCGCCGGCGGTGAAAACGCCGGATGGCGCGGAACGCCGCGTGCTCGCGTTCGGCGATGGCTTGATGCTTGTGCAATTCAATTTCGATGCGGGTGTCGCATCGTGGCTACACAGTCATCCGCATGAGCAAGTTGGTTACGTCGTCGCCGGCGAAATTGATTTTATCGTGGAAGGTGAGCCGCCCGTGCGTTTGCGCGCCGGGGGCAGTTACTATGTTCCGTCGAATGTCAAACACAATATCGTGACGTATGCTCCGACGGTTCTGATTGATGCGTTCGCGCCGGCGCGCCAAGATTTTTTAGCGAACCACTAGGCGCGCAACGGCGATTATTTGCGCTGGGACGCAGGGGCATTATTTGCGCCTGCGTCTCGATGTCTTGACGCCGTAAATCCAAAACTGATTAGGGAAGCCATGCCGACCAAACTTGAAACGCTACTGGAAATCAACGCGCCAACCGAAGACCTGATTAGTCGGATCCGACAATCGCCTGCGCGCGCATCTATGTTGGAAATGATTCGCCGCGCCGCGCCGGATCTCAAGGCGATTCCGCAAACTCCGTACACACTGTACCGCGAATTTGAATACACCGGAATGCGCGACGGTTATCAACAACCGTACTATCTCAAACGCTCGCTGCTGACGCGCGCCGTCGTCGAAATGATGCTGGGTGATGATTCGATGCGCGACCACGTGCACGATTTGCTCTGGAGCATTTGCGAAGAAACGACCTGGCTTTTGCCGGCGCATGAAGAACAGGGTCCTGACTTTTGGGAATTGCATCCCTCGCCGCGTGCCCAGTCCTGGGGCGCGCACACGATGCTCACGCGCGAACCGGATTCGATTGACCTGTTCGCCGCCGAGACCGGCGCGAGTCTTGCCGAAACGATTCACTGGCTCGGCGACCGGCTCGCGCCCGAAGTGGTGCAGCGCGTTCGACAACAGGTCGAGCGCCACATTTTCAAACCGTACCTCGCGTACGCGCGCAAACATTGGTGGTACAAAGGCGCGCTCAATTGGAACGGCGTTTGCAATGGCGCGATTGGACTCGCGTTTCTCCGGCTCGAACGCGATCCGCGTACGCTCGCCGAAGCGTTATCGCTTGTCCTGGAAGGATTCGAAGCGTACATCGCGACCGGCTTTGAACCCGACGGCGGCTCGATTGAAGGCATCTCGTACTGGAATTACGGTTTGATGTACTATGTCACGCTCGCCGAATTGTTGCGCGAGAGAACGAACGGCAAACTCGATCTGCTCGCCGCGCCGCGCTTGCGCGATATCGCGCGTTATCCGCTAGGCATGGCATTGTCGCGCGGCGTGTTCGTCAACTTTGGCGACGCGGTCGAAGAAGCCGCGCTTGCGCCCGGTATCGTCCAGCGTATTGCCGAACGAACTGGCGTGAATGATTTGCGCGCGTTGGTGCTCGACCCCGATCACTTGGAGGCAAGTAGTGGTTCAACGGCGAAGCTCGCGATTGTCTTGCGCGACATGGCGTGGTGGGATGGCGCGCCGCCACCGATACCAGCATCGGCGCGACAGGATTTCTTTTTGCCAGATTGCGCGATTGCCAAACTGACCGGGCAAACATCAACGAGCAAGCCGGTTGCGCTCGTCGCCAAAGCCGGGCATAACGACGGGCATCACAGTCACACCGATGTCGGTCATTTCATTTTGCACGTGGATGGCGAGAGTTTGTTGTGCGACCCAGGACGCGGACTGTACAGTCGCGAGTATTTTCGCCAACCCCGCTACGAGAATATGTTTTGCAATTCAATCGGTCACAGTGTGCCGCGCCTCGGCGGACAGTTGCAGATGCCCGGTCCCGAGTTTGGCGGGCATAAACAATTTCATGGCGAGATCATCGCGCACGGCGAACAAGCCGGCGCGAAATTCGTCGTGATCGAAATGCAAAACGCGTACGATGTGTCGGGACTCACTCTGGTGCGGCGCACGTTGCGTTTGACACCGGGAACCGGCGAAACTTCATTAGAAGATGTATTTGAATTCCAGGGCACACCGCTCGCCATCGAAGAAGCATTCGTCACCTGGTTTTCCGTGCAAGCCGAAGGCGCGACCGCGCGTATCGTCGGACAACACTCGGCGCTTGCGCTCTCCATCGAAGAGCCGCGCGGCGCGACGTTTCGCGCGACGCGGTTGGAACAAGCGTGTCGCGAAAATCACCGGCAAGGTGTGCTAACGCGGTTGTCCATCGAACTGCCCAACAGCGCAACGCGTTTTCGAATGCGACTCGTACCGCAGTCTGTTTGAATCGTAGGGCAAGTTTCCAACTTGCCTATTCAGGAGAGAGACAAGGAACATGATCGGCGACAAGTGGAAATCGGAGATTCGTGAATTCAACGATGCCAAGACCGGGCGCGTCGTTCAGCAATTGACGACGACCGGCAATAATGTACATTTGTACTTTACCGAAAACTCGTTCGATACGCACAAGAACGAAATCATCTTTCGATCCGATCGCGCGTCCGGCGAAAATCGCGCGCCGCACGAAAACCCGCTTTACAACCTGTTTCGCATGGATCTCGACAGCGGCATCATCGAACAGTTGACCGACGAATCAGAGACGGTGGACGCGTCGGGGAACGTAACCAAAACGCCGGACAGCCAGCTCGTCGTTTACCACACCGGCAAGAAATTCAAATTGCTTGATACGACGACCGGGAAAATCTCGGTGATCTATGCCGAGACCGGCAATTTCACGATTCGCGCGCCATCCATCGCGCAGAATCGGCGTTACATCGCGTTCGCCCGTAATGAAGATGTGCGAGTCCCGCGTGGTCCGAATTATTCCGGTTTCAAAGAAAGTTTCTATCGCATCAAGGATGGTCGCATCACGTTGGCGTATCTCGACGGCTCTGGTTGGTTCGACGTGTTCAAGGATACGCACTGGACGGCGCATTTCCAATTTTGTCCCGACGACAGCACGCTGGGTTCGTTCTGTCACGAAGGTCCCTGGAACTTGGTGACGCAACGCATCTGGTTTTTAGATTTTGTCTCGCGCGAGGCGCGACCTTGCTTTCGCCAGGACGAGCAAGATTCGGTGGGGCACGAATTCTGGACCCAGGATGGCTATCTCTTTTTCGACAATCGCGGACCGGGGCACGATGGCACGATTACCTCGGATCGGACGCAAGCGGTCGCGACGAATGTGTCGGTGAATCAGAACGCGATGATTCCGTTCGTCGGCTTGGCAGATCGTCACGGCAATGTCGTCAAGCGAATGGATATGCCGTTCTACTGCAATCACTATCACGCGAATCCGGACAATACGATTCTAGTCGGCGATGATGTGGACGATTTGGTGTTGATTGACATTTCCGGCAAGGAGGCGAAATTACAAGTATTGTGCAATCACCAAACGTCGTGGCATACACAGAGCGCGCATTGTCACCCAACGTGGAGCTGGGATGGCAAGCAAATTCTCTACGCGTCCGATCTGGGCGGGCGAGTGAATTTGTATTTGGTGAAACCGTAGCGCGGCAGATCCATGACCAAATCTGCCAAATGTGCCAAACATGCCAAACACGCCAAATGGTTCTCTGAAAATCTTCGCGATCAATGCAATTGTTGCAAGGTAATTCTATAATTCGATATTTCAAACGTAGGGCAAATTTCCAATTTGCCTGGCTTTCCTAGCCAACACGGGCAATTTGGAAAATTGCCCTACATCAAAGGAGTTAATTTGGAGTACCGCCTTTTGGGACGAACTGGTGTGCGAGTCTCGTCGTTGTGTTTGGGCACGATGAACTTTGGCACACCGACGAATGAAGCCGATGCGATAGAGATTACGCACGCCGCGCTCGATGCTGGAATCAATTTCGTTGATACGTCCGACACGTACAACATTGGCGTGAGCGAGACGATTGTCGGCAAGGCGTTGGCGGGACGACGGAGCAAGGTGATTCTCGCGACCAAGGTTCACGGCAAGGTAGGCGATGATGTGAACGATCAAGGCGATTCACGTCGTCATATCATCCAGGGTTGCGAGGATTCGTTGCGCCGTTTGAACACGGACTATATTGATCTGTATCAGATTCATCGTCCCAGTATGGAAATTCCGATTGACGAAACGCTCGGCGCGTTGACGGATTTGGTGCGCGCGGGCAAGGTGCGTTACATCGGTTGCTCGAACTATGCCGCGTGGATGTTGATGGAAGCCCTGGGAGTGAGTGAGCGATATGGCTGGGCGCGCTATATTAGCGCGCAGCCGCCGTACAATTTGCTCGACCGGCGAATCGAACAGGAATTGGTACCGCTGGCAGAGCGTTACAATGTCGCGATTTTACCCTGGGGTCCGATGGGGCAGGGCATCTTGACCGGGCGTTATTCGACGAACGGCGACATTCCCGGCGATTCGCGCGCGGCGCGACAAATAGCGAGCGCGTTCACGCAACGGATTACCCCTCTCGCACTCCAAGCCGCCCAGGATTTTATTGAGCGCGCGCGTGAATTCGGCAAGTCGCCGTCGCAACTCGCGTTGTTGTGGTGCAAAGACCAACCCGGCGTCACCGCGCCGATCATGGGACCGCGCACGCTCGCGCAACTGCGCGAATTGTTGCCCGTGCTCGACATGTCGTTGAGTCCCGCCGAGCGTCAGGCGTGTGATGCGATCAATCCGCCTGGGAATGCGCTCACCGATTTTCACAACAGTTCTGGTTGGACGA
Source organism: Chloroflexota bacterium (assembly GCA_016219275.1). NCBI lineage: Bacteria > Bacillati > Chloroflexota > Chloroflexota bacterium. The sequence continues at coordinate 17,660 of JACRBM010000054.1, read as the reverse complement.
AAGGTTCGGTGAGCTAACGGTTGTGTGGACGGCTCGTCCGCACGGGCGGGCAGTCTCCGCCGCCACATTACGCGCGACAACCTTTGTCAAGCGACTGGAAGTAGCATGTCCAAACTCAAATCGTTCACAATCCTGGGTGCGCTCGCCGGCACACTGACGATTGCAGTCTATGTGAAACGCGTTCGCCCGTGGTCGTTACGCTGGGGCGCGCGGCGTTCTGAAATAAAGCGCGTGTATCCGGGCGACGAACTTGTGCCGCATCCCAGGTTGAACGCGACGCGCGCGATCACAATTCACGCGCCGGTCGAAACCGTATGGCAGTGGCTCGTCCAGATTGGACAGGGACGCGGTGGGTTTTACACGTACGACTGGATCGAGAACCTGATGGGACTCGACATGCGTAGCGCGGATCACATCGTCCCAGAGTGGCAGACCCTCATGGTAGGCGATATTGTGCCGCTCGCGCCGGGCGGTTTTGGAATACCGGTCGCGATTCGCGAACCGAACCGCGCGTTCGTCTTGTTCGGCGACTCACGCGAGGACGCGGCGATGAAAGAGATGACCGCCGCGGGAAATTTCTTTACCGCGTTGTGGGGCTGGCATCTCGTCGCGCTCGACGATCACACGACGCGCTTGATCGAACGATGGTGCGCGGACTGGAATCCGAGTTTGTTTAACACGATTTTTATGCGCGCCTTCCTTGAACCGGGCGCATTTATCATGTCGCGCGGTATGATGCTCGGCATCAAAGCGCGCGCGGAGAAAACAGATCGCTAACGCGAACGCGATAGTGACCGGAATAGAATTCGAGGGAACGATGGCAAATAAAACATTCGACTATTTAAGCAAAGACGCGCAAGCGTTACCCGTTACGCCGCTCGAGCCGCGCGATTTTGATTTTGCGCGGTACGAGGATCACGCGCGCGCGGCGGACGAACGCTACGCCGCGTTCATGCGCCAGCCCGACGGCATCGCGGTGTGGCAACGTGTGCGCGTCGCCGACGTGTTTCGCGATGGCTGTCGCGATATGCGCGCGTCGCTCCATTGGCAACTCGGCGCGTTACAGAAATCGCTCGACTATTTCACCGACGCGCCGACGTACCTCGAACCATGGTACGGGATCGGCATCACCGCGTCTGCGTTCGGCGGCGAGTACATTTGGCTCGAAGGGCAAGCGCCCGCGATGCACGGCGAGTACAAATCGGTGGATGAATTTGTTGACCTGACGCCGCGCGAATTCGATCAAGCGCCAATTTTACGGCATACGCTCAAGATGATCGAGTACTTTCTCGAAGAGACGCACGGGCGTGTGCCGATGTCGTGGTCGGACTTGCAGAGTTCGCTCAACGTGGCAACCGAATTGGTGGACACCGGCAGCTTTTTCACCGGGATGCTTGAATCGCCGGACAAGGTGCGCGAGATTCTGAGCGCGGTGAGCGACGCGATGATCGCGTTCACGCAAAAGCAGAGCGCGTTGATCGGCGATGCGCTTGCGCGACCGGGACACGGGTTTGCGAGTTCGCGTCTGGGCACTGGAATCGGCGTGAGTTGCGATAATCTCGTGATGGTGTCGCCGCGCATGTACGATTCGGTGTGCAATCCGTTCGACGCGCGCATCGGCGCGGCGTTCGGCGGATTCGCGATTCACTCGTGCGGCGATTGGTCGCGGTGGATCGAAGCCGTTAAGAAAAATCCGCAACTGAAAATGGTGGACGGCGCGTTCAGTCCGCAGACCGACCCAGGTTATAACGACGGGCGCGTCTTTCGCGATGGGTTTGTCAATTCGGGCGTGATCGTCCACGCGCGGATGGTTGGCGATCCGGACGACGTGCTCGCGCGCGTCAAGGAAATGTGGGCTCCCGGTTTGAAATTAATTATCGTGACGTACGTGGACGATCCGCTCGCACAGCGCCAACTCTATCACGAGCTCCACGCCTTGTGCGCCTAACGTTTAGAAAAGCGAAGGGAGGTGATCGTATCGGTGGCTAGCACAATTCTCTCGATTCGCATCGTGAGGCAACGCCTCACCAATTCAATCAGCGACTACGCTGAGTCTCAATGAGGAGGATGAAGATGAAAATGCAAATTGCGCGACGAGTGTTGTTTTGGATCGGTCTGGGTGTGCTCTTGGCGCTCGTGGTAGCATGTTCTGCGCCTGCCCCGACAACCGCGCCGGCGACACCTGTACCGCCGACCAAAGCGCCCGTGCCCACGCAAGCGCCCGCGCCGACGAGCGCGCCTGCGGCGACTGCCGCGCCGACCAAAGCGGCAGAGCCGACCAAGCCCGCCGCCACCACTGCACCCGCCGCCAAGTACAAAGAATCGCCATTGCTGGCAGATCAGGTCAAAGCCGGAAAACTTGCCGCCGTTGATCAACGTCTGCCTGACAACCCGCTTGTGATCGCTGGCGAAACTGCCGGCGCGTACGGCGGGGTTCTGCGCCGCGGCTTTACTGGACCGTCGGATGCGAACCATTACTACCGCTTGGTCAACGATGGGTTAGTCCGCTACAATGTGGAAGCTTCCAAGATCGAGCCGAAGATCGCCGAGAGTGTCGAGTCCTCGGCTGATTTCAAAACCTGGACCGTCAAACTCCGTAAAGGCGCCAAGTGGTCGAATGGCGATCCGTTCACCGCGGATGACATCATGTTTTGGTACAACGACGTTATGCTGAACAAAGACCTGATGCCAGCGGTGCCGTTCTGGATGCGGAACAAGGACGGGTCGGCGGGTAAGGTCGAAAAAGTTGACGAGGTCACCCTCAAGTGGACGTTTGCCGAAGCGCATACGCTCTTCTTGAGCGATCTCGCCGGTCAGGATGGCGGAGACCGCTCGTACGCCGTTCACCTGCCCTCCAAATACTTGAAGCAATTCCATGCGACCTATGCCAAGAAGGACGACCTCGACAAGATGGTCGCCGACGCCAAGTTCAAGACCTGGGGCGAACTGTTCGCCTCGCGGAATGCCCCGCCCGAAAATCCGGATCGCCCGACGATGTCGCCGTGGACGCCTGCCTCACGCGTCAGCGATCAGGTTTTCTCGTTGAAACGTAATCCGTACTTTGTCGGCGTGGACAAGGAAGGCAACCAACTTCCGTACATGGATGAAATTCGCCTCACCTTCTTCGCCGATACGCAGGCGCTGAACCTTGCCGCTATCGCCGGTGAATTCGATCAGCAGGATCGCCACATGAACATCATGAACTATCCGATCCTGAAAGAGAACGAACAAAAGGGCAAGTACAAGATCCTCACGTGGCCCACCATGGGCGGCTCTGATGCGGCGATCATGTTCAATCAGACCCACCAGAAGGACCCGGATATCGCCAAGCTGATCCAGAACAAGAATTTCCGCATCGCGCTCTCCTACGCGATTGATCGCAAGCAGATTCAAGAGTCTGCCTTCCTCGGCTTGGGCGAGATTCGCCAGCCCGTTGCTCCGCCGTGGGTGCCGTTCTATCCCGGCGACGCCGTCGCGAAAAAGTACACTGAATTCAAGACGGACGAAGCGAACAAGTTGCTCGACAGTATCGGAATGGACAAGAAGGACTCGGAGGGTTTCCGCTACTATCCCGGCACGACCAAACGCGCATTGATCGAACTCTCCTGGGTCAATGCCTTCGGTCCGTGGGGCGATGTGGCGCAGATCGTCAGCCGAAACTGGGAGAAAGTCGGCATCAAGACGAATGCCGTGGAACGCCAACGCGCACTTCACTTCCAAATGCGCGATGCCAACGAACTGCAAGCCGAACTGTGGCAAGAAGATTCGGGTGCGTTCCCCTTCTCCGTCACAACCAAGTATGATCCCCGCAACATTGGTGGTGGCGTTGGCTTGACCCTCGCGCCGCTTGTCGGCAAGTGGTATTCGACCGCCGGCAAGGAAGGCGTTGAACCGAGCGCCGATCTCAAGAAGGTCGTCGAACTGCTTGACAAAGCCAAAGTTTCTGGCGAAGCTGATCGTGTCGCGATTGCCAAGGAACTGTATGGCGTCTGGGTAGACAACATGTTCGAGATCGGATTGGTTGGTCTCACACCAATGGTGCAAGGTGTCGTCGTTGTCAACAACAATCTCATGAACGTGCCCAAGTTGGCTGGCAATGATTGGCCCCCCCGCTCTCCCGGCAATGCACGTCCAGAAACGTGGTACTATAAAAAGTAAGATGTAGATAGGCAATCAAGGAAACAAGTAGACAGGTTACTTGTGACCTGTCTACTTGTCTACCTGTCTACGTGTTTAACCCAGGGGTTAGTTATGCTCCGATTTATTATTCAACGCTTATTGCTGCTCCCGGTTTTGCTGATTCTTTTTTCGATAATCGTCTTTGCCCTGGTCCAGGCACCACCAGGTGATTATTTGACCAGTTATATGGCAACGCTGGCTTCGTCTGGATCGTCGCTGGATGCCTCGCAGGTCGAAGCGCTCAAGCACCAGTGGGGACTTGACGAACCGTTCCACATCCAATATTTGCGCTGGATGGAAAATCTCTTTCACGGCGACCTGGGGTTGTCGCTAGAGTACCAACGTCCGAATATCGAGTTGCTCGGCGAACGGTTGGTGCTTACACTCGCGCTCGCGCTCTTGTCGTTTGCGGTCACGTGGATTGTGGCGATTCCGGCAGGCATCATCACAGCGACGCATCCCCATTCGGTCGTTGACTATGTATTCACGGCGCTGAATTATGTTGGCGTCGCAATCCCCAACTTTATGCTCGCGCTCGTGTTGATGTGGGTCACATACGCTTATTTCGGCTTTAGTGTCACGGGCTTGTTTTCTGCCGAGTTCGTGGACGTGCCATGGAGTTGGGAGCGTGTGGTTGACCTGGCAAAGCACATCTGGTTGCCGGTGGTGATCCTGGGCGTCGCTGGGACCGCCCGCTTGACGCGGGTGATGCGCGCGAATTTGCTCGATGAGCTGACCAAGCCCTACGTCGTCACCGCGCGCGCCAAGGGGATGTCGGAGTGGCAACTGGTGATGAAGTACCCGGTGCGCCTCGCCTTGAATCCGCTCATCAGCACGATTGGCTGGTACCTGCCGCAATTATTCTCCGGTAGTCTCATCGTCGCCACCGTGATGAGTTTGCAGAACATCGGTCCCCTGCTTTTGCGCGCGCTGGTAAGCGAAGATATGTACCTCGCCGGCAGTATCCTGCTGATCTACTGCTTGCTGGCAATCGTCGGCACGCTGATTTCCGATATTTTGCTCGCGATGCTCGACCCGCGCATTCGGATGGGGGAGGCGTAAACATGGACGCTCAAGTCAAGACGCCTGAACCACAAGTACCAAGCGAAGCCGCGGAGATAGGCGCACTCCCGTTCGCCGCCGCTGCTGAGGCGCGTGTATCGGTTGCGTCGAATTGGACGCTAATTTGGTGGCGCTTTAAAAAGCATCGCTTGGCATTGTTCTGTGCGGGATTGCTGATTGCTTTTTACATCGTCGTCTTGTTCCCGGATTTCTTTGCGACTCTGGATCCAGAACAAACCGAGGCGCGACTCGGGTTCATCCCCGCCCAAAGTGTCCACCTGTTTGACGGTTGGAATTTCAGCCCCTGGTCGCCCGCCGTCGTTGGTAAACGAAATCCGGTTACGTTGAGGATGGAATGGCAAGTGGACACGAGCCAGAAAATCCCGGTCCGCTTTTTTGTGAAAGGATTTCCGTACAAGATCTTTGGTATCATTCCGGCGGATGTTCATCTCGTGGGTCCCGCGTCCGACGACCCGAACACACGGCTGAATATCCTTGGCACGGATCGCCTCGGGCGCGATCAATGGTCGCGCTTGATGTACGCCACGCGCATTTCGATGACGATTGGAATGATCGCCGTCGCCTTGAGTGTCATCTTCGGCGTTCTGCTCGGCGGCATTTCCGGCTATTTCGGCGGTTGGATTGATTTGTTGATCCAACGCCTGATCGAATTGCTTCAATCGCTGCCGACCATTCCGGTTTGGCTCGCCCTCACCGCGGCATTGCCACGGGATTGGCGTCCCGAGCAAGTCTTTTTCGCGATTACGATCATTCTATCGCTTCTCGGTTGGACGACGCTGGCGCGTGAAGTCCGCGGGCGCTTTTTATCTCTGCGCGAAGAAGATTTCGTGCTCGCGGCGGAACTTGCCGGGTGTAGTCGTCTGCGGATCATTACGCGGCACATGGTGCCGACGTTTATGAGTCACATTATCGCGACGAGTACACTGGCGATCCCGGTGATGATTATTAACGAGACATCGCTGAGTTTTCTTGGCTTGGGGATGCGCCCGCCGGCAATCAGTTGGGGTGTGCTGCTGCAAGAAGCGCAGAATCTCCAATCCATCGCGCTGGCGTCGTGGTTGCTTTTCCCGGTTGTCGTGGTCGTCGTCGCGGTGCTCGCGTTTAACTTGGTCGGTGACGGACTGCGCGATGCCGCCGATCCGTATAGTCACTAGAGGATGCGCCGATGAATAACTCAACTCAACCTTTACTTTCGGTGCGCGACCTCCAGGTGCACTTTTTTATGGACGAAGGCGTCGTCAAGGCAGTTGATGGTGTGACGTTTCAAGTCCACGCCGGTCAGGTTTTCGGTATTGTGGGTGAAAGCGGTTGCGGCAAAAGCGTGACGATGAAAGCGGTGTTGCGCATCGTCGAGCCGCCGGGCAAAATCGTCAATGGTGAAATCTTGTTGCGGCGCGCGTCCAAACACGATGGATCGCGTGACGAAGTGATTGACTTGGCTAAATTCGAACCGAATGGCAAAGCGATGCGTTCGATTCGCGGCGCGGAAATCGCGCTGATCCCGCAAGAACCGATGGCGGCGTTCAGCCCGGTGCATACGGTTGGCGACCAAATCATCGAAGCGATTGTGCTGCATCAGGCGGTCAATCACCGCGAGGCGCGCAAGATCGCCTTGCAGATGTTCAAAGATGTCGGCATTCCCATGCCGGAACAGCGGCTCGACGAATATTCGTGGCAACTCAGCGGCGGCTTGCGCCAACGCGCGATCATCGCGATGGCGCTCTCGTGCAATCCGCGTTTGCTCATCGCCGACGAACCGACGACGGCGGTGGATGTGACGACGCAGGCGCAGGTACTGCGTCTTCTGCGCCGACTTCAACAGGATCGCAACGCCGCAATTATTTTCATTACGCATGATCTCGGCGTGATTGCACAGACGGCGAGTTACGTGATGGTGATGTACCTGGGATTGGTGATGGAGGAGGGACCCGTGGATGACATTTTTCACGCGCCCAAGCATCCATACACCCAGGCGCTCTTGCGCTCGATTCCAACGATCAACATGACGCCGCGCGTGATCCTGCCGACGATCAGCGGCTCGATTCCGCATCCATTCAACAAACCGCGCGGGTGCCCGTTCCATCCGCGCTGCCCCAAATTTATGCAAGGGAAATGCGACGTGCGCACGCCGATGTTGCAGCCGATCGGAGATAATCAGTTGGTCAGTTGTTTCTTGTATCACGACGCGGAGGTGGCAGCATGACAAACGCAAATCCAACCCCGCTCCTCGAAGTGAAGAATCTCAAAAAGTATTTTCCGATTCGCAAAGGATTTTTTCGCAAGACGGTTGGCAATGTCCGTGCGGTAGACGATGTAAGTTTCTTTGTCAACGAAGGTGAAACGCTCGGTCTGGTCGGCGAAAGTGGTTGCGGCAAGACCACGACTTCGCGGTGCATTTTGCGCGCGCTGGTTCCCACCAGCGGAGAAATGATCTTTCGCGCGCAAGACGGCAACGCGGTTGACTTGGCGAAATTGAATCGCCGCGAACTGCGACCACTACGTCCGCAAATGCAGATGATTTTCCAAGACCCGTACGGGTCGCTCAATCCGCGCATGACGCTGTTCGACATCGTGGGCGAACCGATGTTGGTCAACGGAGTACCGAATCGCAAAGAGCGCGTCGAACGTGTCGCCGAATTGCTGCGTCTGGTCGGCTTGCGACCGGAGTACATGCAACGTTATCCGCACGCGTTCAGCGGCGGTCAGCGTCAGCGTATCGGCATCGCGCGCGCGTTGTCGGTGAATCCGCGGCTCGTCGTCGCGGACGAACCGGTTTCCGCGCTTGACGTTTCGGTGCAGGCGCAGATTTTGAACTTGTTGCTTGATCTGCAAAAGCGGTTGAATCTCACGTACTTGTTCGTCGCGCATAACTTGAGCGTTGTCAAACACATCTGCGACCGCGTCGCGGTGATGTACGTCGGCAAGTTGGTCGAGATGGCGCCGACGAACGAATTGTATCGCGCGCCCAAGCATCCGTACACCGCGGCGTTAATGTCCGCTGTGCCGGTCGCCGACCCGCGCATCAAAACGGGGAACGTCGAACTCAAAGGCGAGGTGCCCAGTCCGGCGAATCCGCCATCGGGCTGTTATTTTCATCCACGCTGCGAGTACGCCGTGGACCAGTGTCGCCAGGACGCGCCGGTGTTCCGCGAAATCAAACCGAATCACTTTGTCGCGTGCCACCGCGCAGATGAGTTGCAACTGCCGGGGATTGCCTAAGATAAAACGACCTGATTGGGTAACTTTGGAGTCCAATACTTTTTGTAGAAGGAAGTAATGTCTCGCGTTCAAATCATTTCCGCTGAACAGGCGGCAACGTTGATTCCCAACGATTCTATTGTTGCAATCAGTTCATCGTCCGGCTTGCACTGCCCCGACGCGATTCTTAACGCGATTGGCGAACGATTCGTACAAACCGGCGAGCCGAATAATCTCACAACCTTTCATCCGATTGCATCCGGCGATATGTACGGTATCGCCGGGATTGACCATCTTGCCAAACCTGGGTTGCTCAAGCGCGCGATTGCGGGATCGTACCCCAGCGGTCCATCTTCGCTGCCTTCGCCGAAAATTTGGCAGATGATCAACGCGAACCAGGTCGAAGCGTACAACTTTCCAAGCGGTATTCTGTTTCACATGCTGCGCGAAGCTGCGGCGAAACGCCCCGGCGTCTTGACCCAGGTCGGACTCGACACGTTTATTGATCCGCGTCGTCACGGCGGTCGGATGAACGCTTGCACGCCGCCAGACATTGTGCGCGTCGTCGAATTCGATGGGCAAGAGTGGCTCTACTTCAAAGCGATGCAGCCGGATGTCGCGATTATTCGCGGCACAACGGCGGACGAGTTCGGCAATATCTCGATGGAGCACGAAGGCGCGTATCTGGGTGCGTACGATGTCGCGCTCGCGGCGCGCAATCATCACGGTGTCGTCATCGCGCAAGTCAAGCGGTTGACGACCGCCGGCGCGTTGCATCCGCAAGCGGTGCGCGTGCCCGGCATTCTCGTGGATTACGTTGTCGTTGTGCCCGACCAATGGCAGACGACGCAAACGCCGTACGATCCCGCGATTAGCGGCGAAACGCGGCGACCGCTCACCGAATTTCAACCGCTCCCGTTCGACACAGACAAAATCATCGCGCGGCGCGCGGCGATGACGTTGCGCGAGTATGAAGCGGTGAACCTGGGTTTCGGAATTTCCGCGCTCGTGCCGGAGATTTTGCTCGAAGAAGGTTTGCATGGTCAAGTGACCTGGGTCATCGAGCAAGGCGCGGTCGGCGGATTGCCGCTCACCGGTTTTCCGTTCGGTTGCGCGGTCAACGCCGAAGCGATTGTCGCGTCGCCCGATCAGTTCACGTACTTTCACGGCGCGGGCTTTGATCGTAGTCTCTTGTCATTCATGCAAGTGGACCGTGACGGCAACGTGAATGTCTCGCGTCTCGCCGCGCGTCCGCATGTCACCGCCGGCGCGGGTGGATTCATTGACATCACCGCGCACGGTCGGCGCTTGGTGTTCAGCGGCTATTTCACCGCGGGCGGTCTCGACCTTGCGATTGAAAACGGCGCGTTGCGAATTGTGAAAGAGGGCAAGGCGCGCAAGTTCACGCCCCAGGTCGAACACGTCACGTTCAGCGGTCGCCGCGCGCGCGAACAAGGACAAGACGTGACATACATCACCGAGCGTTGCGTGATGCGACTCGAACCTGAAGGGCTTACTGTTATCGAAATCGCGCCGGGCATCCATCTCGAACGCGATGTGCTCGCTCAATCCGATATTCCACTGCGCGTTAGTCCGGAGTTGCGAACGATGGACGCGCGATTGTTCCGACCTGAGCGAATGGGCTTGGTGTTGGCGGATAGCAGATAGCGAATAGCGAATAGCGAATTGCGAATAGCTATCCGCCATCTGCCATCCGCTATTCGCTATCTGCGGTCAGGAAAACAAAATGACTGATGTCCAAGTCCTTTTCCAAATCCAAGATTCCATCGCGACGATCACGCTGAATCGTCCCGACAAGTTGAACGCGATTTCGCTGGCGATGCTCGAGCAACTCGAAGCGAGCGTCGCCGCGCTCGAAAAGAATCGCGATGTGCGCGCGGTGATTATCAACGGCGCAGGCGAACGCGCATTCAGCGTTGGCGCGGACATCAAAGAGTGGGAGCAGGTCATCGCGGATGATCCCATCGCGATGTGGCGCGCGTGGGATCGTCCGGGGCATCGCGTATTTGATCGGCTCGCGCGTTTGCACCTGCCGACGATTGCCGCGATCAACGGTTTCGCGTTCGGCGGCGGACTCGAACTGGCGCTCGCGGCAGATTTGCGAATCGCGTCCGACACTGCCGAGTTTGCGTTTCCCGAAGCCAAGATCGGCACTCAACCGGGATGGGCAGGTTCGCAACGATTGCCCGCGCTCATCGGCGTCGCGCGCGCCAAGCAAATGATTTTCACCGGTGCGCGCGTCAAATCCGATGTCGCCGTGTTGTGGGGCTTGGTCAATGAGGTTGCGCATCACGATCAGGCGATGAATCGCGCGCGCGAGATCGCCAATCAAATTGCATCGAACGCGCCGCTCGCAGTGCAATTCGCCAAGGCGATCATTGATGCGGGCGCAGGGCAGGGTGTTGAGATCGCGCTCGAAGGACTAGCCGCCGCGCTTGGCGCGACGACCCAGGATGGCAAAGAGGGACCGGCGTCGTTCCGCGAAAAACGCGCGCCAAAATTTATCGGACGATGACCGCCGCAAAATTTTCGGCGGTCTGCGGTCAGCCGTCGGCGGTCAATTCGATAGAGGAAAGTGTGAACGAATTCCCAGTTCAGATCGGCAACGAGACCACATTTTCAAAAACAGTTTCAGAATCGGATGTCTATTTGTTCGCCGGCATCACCGGCGATCTGTCGCCGAATCACGTCAATGAAGAAGCGATGCGCGGCACGCAATACGGTCGCCGCATCGCGCACGGCGCGTTGCTCGTCGGCTACATGTCGAATTGCTCGACCGCATTGTGCGCACGGCTCGATACGCCGGGCGAAACGGCGGTGTCGCTCGGCTATGATCGCATCCGCTTTATCGCGCCGGTGTTTATCGGCGACACGATCACGGTCACGTATCGCGTTACGGAGATTGATGCGGTCAAGCGCCAATCGAAAGCGGACGTGCGCGTGACCGCGCGCGGCGAGTTGTGCGCGGTGGCAACCCACATCTTGCGCTGGGTGCCGAATCGTTAGCGCCTTGCCTGTGAAGTGTTTTCAGAAAAAGCGAAAAAATTGGACGCGGATAAACGCGGATGAACGCAGATCAAAATATTTGGAAAGGATGTTTCGCAATGCCAAGTCAAGTCTATTTTGGATCGGCGCGGCAGACGCGACTCGAAGCGAAGGAAACGCTACCAGCGAAACTTGATTTGATTCTCGAACGCTTGCGTCTGCGCGAACGCGTCAAAGATGAAATCGTCGCGCTCAAAATGCACACCGGCAACAACATCGGCTATTCGACCGTGCATCCGGTTTTCGTGCGTAAAGTCGTGCAGGCGATCAAGGATGGCGGCGGCAAGCCGTTCATCACCGATGTGAGCTGGGACGTGCGCGGCGCGGAAACGCGCGGCTATACTGCCGAATCGGTCGGCTGTCCGATTTATCCATCCGCCGGGGTGGATGAAAAATACTTTTACGCGCACGCGCGACCGTACAAAAATATCCAACAGTGGAAAGTCGCCGGCATGATTCAGGATGCGACCTTCCTCGTGAATCTATCGCATGCCAAAGGGCATCCCTCGTGCAGTTACGGCGGCGCGTTCAAAAACCTCGCGCTCGGGTGCATGATCGGCGAGACGCGCAGCGCGATGCACGACGCGATGCACTATGATCGCTACTGGTTCGCGGACAAGTGCCCCGATGAAGAATCGCGCAAGCGCATCGTCGCCGCGTGCCCGCACGCGGCGATTGTCGAGGACAAGGATCATCCCGGCGATTTGCATTTGCACATGGAGCAATGCAATCAATGCGGGCGCTGCCTCCAGGTCGCGCCGCCGGGCAGTCTATACCTTAACGCGGTGAACTTTCACACTTTTCAGGAAGCGTGCGCGAACAGCGCGGACATCGCGCTCTCGACATTCAAGCCGGGCAAAGTCACACATATCGTTCTCGCTACGCACATGACACCCGTGTGCGATTGTTTCGGATTCACGAGCATGCCGATTTTGCCGGACGTGGGCGTGTTCGGCTCGGATGATATTGTTGCGCTCGACCAAGCCGTACTCGACGCGATGGCGCAGACGCGCCTCATCGAAGAAAATATCCCGACCTCGATGGAGGTGCACACGCGCGAAGGACATCCGTTGCGTTGGCTGCACGGACCACACAAAGATCCGTACGTCGTTACGCGCGTCGGCGAAGTGTTGGGGCTAGGTTCGCGCGAGTATGAACTCGTGGATGTGTTGCCGGTCGAACAATTCGTGCGTCCATCGGTTGCATACATCCCGGCGCAGTGAAACAGTCCAACCTTGCGAGGGCGCTTGCGCGAAATCTTTGCAAGGTTGAGCCAAGACCATGAATATTTTTCTTTCGATCAAGTATCACGCCGATCAATCGAATCGCGCGCACATCGAAAAGATTCTCGCCGCACTCGAATGCGATGGCAATTCGGCGACCTGCATCGTGCGCGATGTCGAGGCGTGGGGCGCACACACGTTTGACGCGCGCGAGTTGATGCGACGCACGTTCGAAGCGATTGACGCGAGCGATGTGGTGGTTGTGGATTTAGCGGAAAAGGGTGTAGGCGTCGGTATCGAAGCGGGGTACGCGTTTGCCAAGAAAATTCCGATTGTCGTCATTGCGCCGCGCGGTGCGGATGTTTCGGAAACGTTACGCGGTATCGCGCAGCGCGTCATCGAGTACGATGTACTTGTAGGGCAAGTTTCCAACTTGCCCATCGCAAATTGGAAGTTTGCGCCACATTTTCAGGAGGAGTTGAATCTGTGAGCAAATTATTCGACGAGTCAACACTTGAATGGCAACCGGTGCGACCCGATGTGGCGAATGGCGTGTTTGGCAAAATATTGCAGGATGGAAAAATCAAAGTGGTGTTGACACGTGTTGCGCCCGGCGGTAAATTCAATTCGCATCGCGATGCGTACGCGCACCTGTTTTACTTTCTGAGCGGTCAAGGTATGGTGCGCGTCGGCGATCAGCAATCAGCCGCGCACGCCGGTGTGGTCGTGCGCGTCGAAGCGGGCGAGGAGCACGCGTACGAAAATACCGGCATGGAAGATTTGATGTTACTGTCGCTCAATTTACCGGCATCCTAAACGAGGACTCGACATGACGAAAAATTCCTGGGTAGACGAATTTCCCGGCGCAATCACGGTGTCGGATCGCGACGGCGTGATTCTCGAAATGAACGCCAAGTCGGCGCAAACCTTCGCGGCGGACGGTGGCGGAAAACTGATTGGCACGAACATGTTGCTGTGCCATCCCGAACCGGCGCGGACGAAACTGCAAAATTTACTCGACTCGCCGCGCGCGAATGTGTACACGATTGAAAAGAACGGCGTCAAGAAATTGATCTACCAAACGCCGTGGTATCAAGACGGCAAGTGCATGGGCTTGGTCGAGTTGGCGCTGGAGATTCCATTCGATCTGCCGCACTTTGTCCGGCAATAGAGTGGGTGGAATGATTTTGAGATGACGAATTTACCCACTTTGCGCGTCGTCGCCGATAGCATCTCGATGCACTATGGTCCGTACTTGCAAACGATGCTCGCGGGCGTGATGCTGTACAGCCGCAAGACGGGCGACGGGGTCAATATGGAAACGGCGAACGGCGGCGATTCGTCCCAGGTTGTCGCCTACCTGTGGCAATTGCGCGAGCAACGCGCCCAATTCGACTACTTGATGGTGAATTGCGGTTTGCACGATATTCGACGCGATGTGAACACGCGCGCGTTTTAGGTTCCGCTCGACCAGTACGCGGCAAACCTGGGAACGATCATTGCTCTCGCGCGCGACATCGCGCCGAATCTGATTTGGGTGCGGACGACGCCGGTCGTGGATGAAATACACAACTCGCGCGAGTCCAGTTTTCATCGTTACGCCGCCGATGTCGCGAGTTACAACGCGCAAGCCGATGCCATCATGCGCGCGAACGATATACCGATGATTGATCTGTTCACGTTCACGCGCAACCTTGGCGAAGGCGTCTATTTCGATCATGTGCATTACACGGATACAGTGCGGATACAACAAGCCGCGTTTGTTGCCGGCGCGCTAGTCCAAATCATTCGAGGTGTTGAGTGACAGATTCGGTTTTTGGAAAAACGATTAATTCGCCGGGAGATCTCAAGTACGGAAATTGGATTCGCAAAAAAGTTCTTGTCGTGCTGAGTCTCGGTGTGGTTGGTTTTGGCATTTTGGCAGTCTTGCCATTGCCTCCGATTTTTCGCGTGATCGCCGGAATTTTTTGTGCGATCCTGTTCGTCAGCTTTCTGTATCCACTCTATGCTTACTATTTATTCTCACCAAAAGGCGGAAACCTGCAAGACAAATTTTACAATTTGATCATCGCCAGTTTGGGCGATCAGGTGAAAGGCAGTGCGCTGGATATCGGTAGTGGGAATGGCGTTCTTGCCGTTCGACTTGCGCAGCGACATCCGGTTCAAGTGGTGGGGATGGATTATTGGGGTAAGAACTGGGAGTATTCGCGAACGATTTGCGAAGAGAATGCGCGGATTGGTGGAGTGTCCGCGCGTGTTCATTTTAGCAAGGGCGATGCCGCGTCGCTCGATTTTGCGGATGGCTCGTTTGATGCCGTCGTGAGCAATCTCACGTTCCACGAAGTCAAATCCGCGCGCCAGAAAACGGATGTGGTGCGCGAGGCGTTGCGTGTTCTCAAGCCGAGTGGGATGTTTGCATTTGTGGATTATTTTTACGACAGCCAATACTATGGCGACATTTCAGAGTTTCAAAATTTTCTTCAACACTTGGATCTAGCAAGGGCGCAAGTCAAACCGCTGAGAGAGGTAATGCCGATCCCGCGTGTATTGTTGCATCCCAAGATATTGGGCAAAGTTGGAATTGTGTATGGTGCAAAATAGTGGTAATGCTAGATGGATTTGACGAATCCAGTTATGCAGCTTTGTATCGAAGGGTCGCGCGCTGAATTTGAAGGAAGGCGTGACGATGCTCGTCGTCTTTTCGAGCGCGCGTGGGAAATATCCCAGGATGACTATGAGGCGTGCATCGCCGCGCACTATGTTGCGCGATTCCAGGTGCGCCCCGAAGACATGCTGGCGTGGAACCAAGAAGTATTGAGACGCGCAGACGCGGTTGGAGATGATCGCGTAACAGATTTTTATCCTTCGCTCTATGTGAACCTGGGGTACGCGTATGAGCAACTAGGTGACTCGGTCCAGGCAAGGCGATCCTATGAACTGGCGGCTGAGTTGGGCATTGTTCATCAGCCGGGCGGGAAGGGTAGACGGGATAAGGAGATGACGGATGACAAGTCAACCTGTTCGTGAAACGGTGGTTGACCAATTACGCGTCAGTGTGTTTCAATCGAATGCCGAGATGGGCGCCGCCGCGGCGGTCGCCGCCACCGAAATTATTACGCGCGCACTGGGTGAACGCGGCGAGGCGAACGTGATTCTCGCGACCGGCAATTCGCAATTGTCGTTTCTCGCGGCGTTGCGCGGAACGCAAGGGATGGATTGGAGCAAGGTCAATGTGTTTCACATGGACGAGTACATCGGCATTGATCCGAATCACCCGGCAAGTTTCCCCAACTTTTTACGGAAGAATTTTTTGAGCGTTGTTAAAGTGAAAAGATTCTTCCCGGTTTCAGCGCACGTGGGCGGCATCGAAGAAGCGATGTCCGAGTACGCGCGTTGGCTCCATGCCAACCCGGCAGATTTGTGTGTCCTGGGGTACGGCGAGAATGGTCATCTCGCGTTCAACGATCCGCCGTACGCGGATTTCAACGATCCCGTCTGGGTCAAGGTTGTGAAACTCGATGTCGTGTCGCGCAAGCAGCAAGTCGCCGAAGGACACTTTGATTTGCTCGACGAGGTGCCGACGCACGCGGTTACGCTGACGATTCCCGCGTTGCTCGCGGCGAAACGCGTGCTCGCGCTCGTGCCGGAGAAACGCAAAGCGAACGCGGTTAAGCGCGCGCTCACCGGCGCGATCAGCGAAGATTGCCCCGGCTCGATTTTGCGTCGCGCGCCACACGCTCATTTGTTTCTCGATGTGGACTCGGCTGGAACCAGTGTTCAGTGAACAGTATTCAGTATTCAGTATTCAGTATTCAGTATTCAGTCTTCAGTCGAACTGAAGACTGAAGACTGAAAACTAAAAATCTTACAAGGGGATTATTCAAATGAACCTACAAGACCTTACTAAAATGTACGATTTTTCCGGCAAGACGGTTGCCGTCACCGGCGGCGCGGGAATTTTGTGCAGCGAGATGGCGGTGGCGCTCGTCGGCTGCAAAGCGAACGTCGCGATTTTGGATCTTTCGCCCGAACTGGGGCGGAAACTAGTCCAACGCATCGAGCAAATTGGCGGCGACATCGGTCGTGCGGTGTACGTTCCAGTCAATGTGCTGGAGCGCAAGTCGTTGCAGCAGGCGAACGAAGCCATCCACAAGGAATTTGGGCGACTCGACATGCTCGTCAATGGCGCGGGCGGCAACAAGCCGACGGCGACGACGAGCAAGGAGTTGTCGTTCTTTGATTTGCCGGACGACGCGCTCAAATTTGTGTTCGATCTCAACATCATCGGCACGATTTTGCCGTCCCAGGTTTTCGGCAAATCGCTCGCGGAACAAAAAGAAGGCGTCATCCTCAACGTCTCTTCGATGAACGCACTTCGCCCACTCACGCGCGTACTCGCGTACTCGGCGGCGAAAGCGGGCGTCAGCAACTTTACACAATGGCTTGCCGTGCACATGGCGCAAGAGTACTCGCCAAACATTCGCGTCAACGCGATTGCGCCCGGCTTTTTCCTCACCGAGCAAAATCGTTACCTGCTCACCGAGAAAGAAACCGGCGCGCTGACCGAACGCGGACAAGCGATCATCGCGCACACGCCGATGGCGCGCTTTGGCACGCCGGAAGATTTGCTCGGCGCGGTATTGTGGTTGCTCTCGCCCGCGTCCGCGTTCGTGTCCGGCACGGTCATTCCGATTGACGGCGCGTTCAGCGCCTTTAGCGGAGTGTAATTTTTCATCCACGAAGGACACGAAGGACACGAAGATAAAAAATTCGTAACTACTCAGCCAACCCACATTTACGCCGATGAAAAAACAAATTTATCCGCGAATAACGCGAATTGCGCGAATAAGAAGAAAAAATTAGCGAAGATTCGCGTAATTCGCGGATAAAGGAACGATGGCTGAGTAGTTA
>JACRBM010000053.1 GCA_016219275.1 Chloroflexota bacterium | reverse complement strand
CTTGTCGCTCGTCACGGCATCGCAACGACCTTGCTCGTACGCGGCGTAGGTTGGATCAATGTCTTGGAACACGACCGGTTTGAAATCCACACCGGCGGCGCGCATTTGATCGGTGAGATTCAATTCGGTTGTCGTGCCTTGCTGAACGCAGATGGTCGCGCCCTTCAAGTCCTTGAGCGATTTTGCGTTGAGCGATTTCTTGACCATCATGCCTTGCCCATCGTAGAACGTGGTCGGCGCGAACAAACCCCACGAGGTATCGCGGCTGACCGTCCAGGTTGTGTTGCGGATGAGCAGATCAATTTCGCCGGTCTGCAAAGCGGGACCGCGTTGCGCGGTGTTGAGTGGGCGGAATTCGACTTTCGCGGCATCACCGAGTACGGCGGCGGCGACGGCGCGGCAGTAATCGGCGTCAAAGCCGGAGAACTGACCGCTGGTCTTGTCGAGTGCGGAAAAGCCGGGGAGTGCGTCGTTGACGCCGCAGATAACTTTGCCGCGACTCTTGATGAGCGCGAGACGTGCGCCCGCGGGTTGCGAAGCCGGCGCGGGGGTTGCTTGGGCTGGCGGCACATCGGCGGACACGGTTGTCGGTGTCGAGGCAAATGCGCCGAGAATCGCCAGCGCGGTTAGGGCTACCACTGCTAGAACGATTTTCTTCATGTCTCTCCTCCTCCAGGATTAAAGTCTACGGGATTGGGTTTATCGTGCGATCATTGCGCTGATCCCATCACCTCCTTGCGTCGTCGCGAAGCGCGTCCTCGCGCGAAGGATAGAGTGTGCCGTGCCTAGAATTTGCGCGGCATTCTATCATGTCTACCCAATCCGGTCAAGAACGTTTGCGCGTTATCCATGTCTTTTCAAAAATCGCGTGACGAAAAGCCGATAAGCATCATGTCATTGCGAGGCGATTGCTTCGCTTCGCTCGCAATGACACTTGTGGGTAATCACCAGTGTTTCGCATCGTTACGTTTCAAAAACAAAATCCTTGGACGGACGCGTGACGGCGTCAATCCAAGGACTGCAAGGTCCGAAACATTTTAGAGGGCATCTTCACACTCGGTCGTTCGATTTTCGTTCAGCCCCATTATCGTGATAAGCCACGATTTGTCAAAATTGTTTACCAGTCCACTAACTCGCGCGCGCAAATCTCCACCGATTTCTGCAACAACGCCTCGCCCGCTTCGCGCGTCACGTAACCAGGATCGCGCCCCATGATGCCGTCCGGATATTTTTGTGCGAACGTTTGCACGGTTGTGATCTCGCGCGAAGGAATCACCGGCGACCCGAAGGGTTTTCGCGCAAGCGAACCCTTCGGGTCTAGTCGTGACAACTTGACCGCGCTCGGTCGCACCGCGAGCATGAACGCGGTTTCGCCCGGCGACGCGTGCGAGCCGGCTTGCTCGCCGAGCATTTCGATGACGACGCGATACGATTCCGCGTCCGTCCACCATTCGAACGATTTCACGCGCAATCCGTCGAGGTCGTGGCTGACGGTCTGCGCCGCGCTCGTGAGCGACGCGGTGTTGCCGCCGTGTCCATTCACGACGAGCACGCGGCGAAAGCCGTGCCGATGCAGCGAGCGAAAAATATCTTCGAGCACCGCGATGAGCGTCGTCGGACGAAGCGACACGGTGCCGGGGAACGCGATCTGCGCGAGCGCCATGCCATAGTTCAGCGTCGGTGCGACGATAACGCCGGTCGCTTCGCCTGCGCCGCGCGCAATCGCTTCGGCTTCGATGGAATCGGTGCCGAGTCCGAGATGCGGTCCGTGCTCCTCTGTCGAACCGAGCGGCAAGATGATGCGATTGTCGCGCGCGAGATAGTCCTGTACTTCTTGCCATGACATTTCCGCGAGTAGATTCAATGTGGATACCTCCCAAATTGTAGGGCAAATTTCCAATTTGCCACAAAATGTGGGGCAAGTTTCCAACTTGCCGCAATCTTTAGGCAAATTGGAAATTTGCCCTACATCTGCAAGTTGTGAAGTTTGGTTACGCCGTGCCGAGCGCCGCGCGGATTTCGTTCACGGCGATGGTCGTCAAGCGGCGATACGTGCGCTCGCGTGGCGCGATGATCGCGAGAATGAACCAACGCCCGGCGACGTAAAAGTACCGGCACACCAACTGCGAACCGTCGCCGAGAACCATCGCCACTTCGTCCACCGTGTCCAAGCCCAAGCGCAAGCGCGTCTGCTCGACAAACTCTTTGACGAGCGTGACCATCGCGGCGACAGTGTTCGCGTCAAACTCCGCTGGCGCGGGTACCGCCGCGATGGGCAACCCGTCGCCGCTTGCCAATACCGCGACCTTGAACTTGCCCGCGTCATTCATCGCGCGGAGGATCTGTTCAAAAACCGACTGACTGTTGTTTTCGGGAAGCGTTTGCACTTTGTTTATCCTACCTCGCGATTGCATAACGGGTGGATCGAAACGAATCTTCGCCGGAATCCGGTTTCTTCGAGAAACCTGGGTTTGGTTTTGGGCTAACCGGGTTCAGAGTCCAGGGGTAGCCACACGGTAAACGTACTGCCCACGCTGGGCGCGCTTTCGGCGGTGACATGTCCGCCGTGATTCGTGACAATGCTTTGGCAGACCGCCAAGCCCAAGCCGGTGCCGTCTGCTTTGGTGGTGTAGAACGGTTCAAAGATATTGGGCAATTCGTCGGGAGAAATGCCGACGCCGGTATCGCCAAACGAAATCGCTAGCCAGCGTCCCTTCTGCTCGACGAGGTAGCCACGAATATACAACTCGCCGCCTTGCGTCATCGCTTCGAGCGCGTTCAAAATCAGATTCAGAAAAACTTGCTTGAACTGATTGCTGACGAGCTGCAAAGTCGGCGTGTTGTCAATCCAATCAATGTGCAACGTCACGCGTCCTTGCGCGATGCGTTTAGCCGCCAGCGCGAGCACATCGTCCAAGATTTCGCGTGGATCGCACGGCGTTCGTTCGCCTTTCGCCGGGCGATAAAAATCCAGCATCCGTTTGACGATGGTCGTCAGCCGATTCAACTCGTTGCCTGCCATCGCGAGATAACGTTCCTGTTTTTCGGGATTGCCCAAATTCGCGCCGGTCAAATCCAAACAACCCTGAATTGCCTGCAAGGGATTGTTGATTTCGTGCGCCAGCGATGCCGCCATGCGCCCGGTTGCCGCCAACTTTTCCGATTGCAACAATTGCGCCTGCAAGCGCCGTTCGGCGGTGACATCTTTCAACACGTTCGCGGTGCTCGCCTCGAATCCTTCACTCACCCGTAGAGGATAAACGGTAAGGCGCACCGTGCGGTTCAGATGCGGCTCATCGAATTCGGTCGTATGAATTTGCTTTTCAAATTCGGCGGTATGAATTTGCTTTAGCTCGGCGAGCACCTGGGAATGCGGACAACGCTCCGGCGGTGTATCGGTTCCATGCACCACGTGATAGCAATAGTTGCCGACCAACGCGGCGGGCGTGGTGTTGAGCCAATTAGCCAGCACGCGATTCACGCGGAGGATGCGGCAATTCTCGTCAACCAGCAATACCGCTTCTTCGATCGCGTCAATCGTGCTTTCCCATTCTTTCTTCGCGCGCTCGACCTTGTGCAAGACCGTATGCAACTCTTGCAACCGATAATCCAATTCCTTGTGCAAGCGCGCGTTTTGAATCGCGATCGAGACCGGCGCGGCGATGGCTTCGAGCAAAAGTTGATCGGCGACGGTGAACGCGTTGGCGCGGCGGGACACCAACTCGATGACGCCGATCACGTTGCCGCGCGCGAGCAAAGGGACGGCGAGAAGCGCGCGCGTCGTAAACCCGGTCGTGCGATCCACGTCGGCGTAAAACCGCGCGTCGGTCTGCGCGTCCGCGACGAGCGCCGATTGACCGGTCTGCGCGACCCAGCCCGCGATGCCTTGCCCCACGCGTAATCGCACGGCGGCGAATTGTTCTTCGTCGCCGTGCAGAATTTTGGCGAACGCCAGTTCATCTTTGCCCGGCACGCGCAACAACACCGAGCCAGTCTCGACGTTCAACTGCGCGTTGACCGCGCGCATGACCGAGGTGAGCACGGCGTCCAAGTCGGAGGCGGCGACCAGG
This sequence comes from Chloroflexota bacterium, assembly GCA_016219275.1. Lineage (NCBI taxonomy): Bacteria > Bacillati > Chloroflexota > Chloroflexota bacterium. The sequence continues at coordinate 16,391 of JACRBM010000053.1, read as the reverse complement.
GTTTTGCCGATCGCGCCCCACATCTGTTCTAAATCGCTGAACTGATATGCGGGTGGTGAATCGCTCATTTCTTTTTCAACCCGGCGAGACTCGCCAGCAAACGTTTGACGCCTTTGCCGACGAACGCGACTTCAACTTCTTCGTCATCGCCAAGCGCTTTGGACGTGACGACCACGCCTTCGCCGAATGTCGCATGATGCACGCGGTCGCCGGCGCGCAAGCGTGTGACGGGAGACGCGTGACGGACGGCGGGTGACGCATGGCGCGTCGCGCGACGCGGTGTGTCGTCGTCAATCTCGAAATCATCGTCGCGCACGTACCGTTCGCGCGTCGTGGTCGGGCGGTGGTCGGCGATCTGCCGGCGTCCGTCGGATGCCAGCAGCTCGCGCGGAATATCTTTGAGAAAGCGCGACGGCTCGCTTGCCTCGGATGTGCCGTACGTCGTGCGACGAAACGCGTTGACGAGGTACAACTTGTCTTTCGCGCGCGTGATGCCGACGTAACACAAGCGCCGTTCTTCTTCCATCTGCGCGGGGTCGTCGAACGAACGCGAGTGCGGGAACAATCCTTCTTCCAAACCGACCATGAACACGACTGGGAATTCGAGACCCTTGGCGCTGTGCAAGGTCATCAGCGTTGCCGCGTCCGCGTCGTCGCGCAGAGAATCGAGATCGCTCACGAGCGCGACTTCTTCGAGGTACTGCACGAGCGCGGTCTCGGCGGGAACGCTGGCGTACTTTTTCACCGCGCGGCGCATTTCGGTGATGTTGCCCCACCGGTCTTCGCCTTCTTCCGTGCCGTCGCGCACGTACTCGTCGAACGAAGTTTTTTGGATGATCGCGTCCACGACCTCGGACAAATTTTTCTCGACCTGCGCCGCGCGTAAACTATCGAGCAGATGCGCGAACGCGAGCAACGCCTTGCGCGAACGGCTATCAAAGGAAGGATGAACGCTTCGCGTGAAGGATGAACGCTCCGCGTGAATTTTTTCATCCTTCGTCCTTTCGTCTTCATCCTTGAGTGTTTGGAGCACGGTGTACTGCGACACTTGCAATTTGCGCGACCACTGCGCCAGGTCGTCCATCGTCTTTTTGCCGATGCCGCGCGGCGGCACGTTGAGCACGCGCATAAACGCGACGCTATCGTGCGGATTCGCGATCAAGCGCAGGTACGCGAGCACGTCTTTGATTTCGCGGCGTTGATAAAAGCGCAACGAGCCGATGAGTTGATACTTCATCCCGCGCCGCACGAACGCATCTTCGATCCCGCGCGATTGAAAGTTGGTGCGATAGAACACGGCAATGTCGCGCGGGCGGTACTGTCCGCGCGTCAAGCGCGCGATTTCGTCCACGACGAACTGCGCCTCTTCCTCGTCGTTGAACACTTCGATGTGCGTGAGCGGCACACCGCGTGGATTCTCGGTCCACAATTCTTTCTTGTGCCGCGAACGATTTTTGCGAATGACGGCTTGCGCCGCGTCGAGAATCGTTTGCGTCGAGCGATAGTTTTGTTCGAGCAGACGCGTTTGTGCGTTCGGAAAATCCTCGCTAAAGCGCAAGACGTTGCGATAGTCTGCGCCGCGCCAGCCGTACACTGAATTGTGGACGACGATCCCATCGGCGATGTAATTACGCACTTTCGGAACATCCAAGTCGAAGACCAGTCCATCATAATCGTCGAACGACGATTCTGTCACCGTATCTTCAACGATGCGCCCTTTTTCAAAAACCGGAACGATCATCGTTGGACGAATGTGGCTCGCCGGTTGAAAATCAAAGGATAAGGTTTCGCCGCCTTCCGATTTCGTGTCGGTGAAAAACGCAGACGAGACGATTTCGAGCGTCGGATAATTTTCGGATACTTGGCGCAAGAATGCTTCCGCTTTGTCGTAATCGAGATTCGAGGTTTCGAGTCGCCAGGTCTGCCGACGCCCGGCGCGCGTATGGTAACCTTGCCCTTTCAGATCCGCTTCGAGCTGGCGATCGGTGGTGTTCAAACTGACGCGGTGCGCTGTCCACGGACTCTGTTCCGAGCGACGACAGTCGCCGAATAATTTGAAATTGAGAAGTTTGCGGTCGGCAATCGCGCCACGGATCACGGCTTTGGGACGGTGATGGGGAAATTCCGGAAACAATCCCAGGTCGGACATCAATTGCGCGGCGTGGGCGCGCGTGTCGAGTGAATCATAAAGCCGCGCGATTTCGGCTTCCGTCAGCGCCAGCGCACGCCCCCGACCATGAAATAGCGTGGTCGGAATTCCATACTTGAACGCGTAAAATTGTTCGTAGAACGCCGCCTCAGCTCGCGAACGGCAGACGCGTAGAATCCAGACCTTGTCGGCGTTTTCCTGACGCGCGCGAATCGCCAAACCGGTAATGGGACGCGAACTTATTCCGTCCGAACGCGAACCGATCGCGAGACCGATGCGATAGCCGCGATCCGCGCGGTACATCAAGTAGACATAGTGAAAATTCGGTACCGCGCTTAGACGCGCAAACAGAATGTGGTTGGGTGTTGCCAACAAGGTGTGCCCGCGCTGTGTGCAGATTCGGACGATGCGCCCGCGATACGTTTGCGAATGAATCCGCTCAATCGGCATCTCCATTATCTCGCCGCGTCCCGCGCCGACGACGAGCGAATCGCCGATGTGCAGCGACTCGATGGGACGCGTACCCTGGGAGGTCTGAATTTGCGCGCCGGATGGAAGGCATTGATCTTCATCGCCCACGCAAAACAGATTTTGATATTTGTCCGCAAGCAACTTGACCAACACGTACTGCGCCATGTTGGTATCCTGGAATTCGTCCACGTGCAAATAGAGATAGCGATTCTGGTAGCGTTCGAGCACGTCCGGATTTTCGCGGAACAAACGCACCGTCGTCATCAACAGGTCGTCGAAATCCACCGCGTTGTTTGCGGCGAGCATCTGTTGATAACGCGCGTACGCGCGGCGCACCGCTTCGTGCCAGAGTGAGGGCGGCACGTAGTCGTCCGGTTCGATCAGTTCGTTCTTCGCCTTGCTGATCGCGCCGAGCACCGCGCCCGGACGATATTTCTTGTCGTCGAGATTCAACTCGTTGAGGATTTGCTTGATGAGGCGTGTCTGGTCGTCTTCGTCGTAAATCGCAAAGCCGCGGTCCAAGCCGACGCGGTCGCCGTTCACGCGGAGAAATCGCGCGCACGTCGCGTGAAACGTGCCGATAGTCAAATCGCGGACGGCGGCTTCGCCGGCAAGTTGGACCAGGCGTTCGCGCATTTCGCGCGCGGCTTTGTTCGTGAACGTCACCGCGAGAATGTTGTGCGCGGGAATGCGGCGCGCGTGAATGAGGTACGCGACGCGGTGCGTCAGCACGCGCGTCTTGCCCGACCCAGGTCCGGCGAGCACGAGCACGGGACCGTCTACGAGTTGCACGGCATCGCGCTGCGCGGGATTGAGTTTTTCGAGAATGTCCATGGGTTTCAGTGAACAGTGAGAAGTGAGCAGTGAACAGTCAACAGTGGCAACAGTTCACTGTTCACTGTTGATTGTTTACTAATCGGAAAGAATGATGCGCGCGACCGGGCAAACGATACTCAGGTGTGCCTGGCACGCCGCGTCCGGTTCCGGCACGGCGATGCCGAGCGCTTTGAGCGCGCGGTGAAGATGACACAAGGGCAAGCCCATCACGTTCGCTTGGCATCCGTCCAATCGCGCGACCGGGCGAAAACCGTTGTGTTGAATCGCGTACGACGCGGCTTTGTCGAGTGGATCGCCGGTCGCGACGTACGCGGCGATCTCGTCGTCGGAGTAATCGCGCATCCAAACGGTCGTCGTCGCGACGCGGACGATGTGTTGGTGTCCGTGCGCGACCGCAAGTCCGCTGTAGACGATGTGCGGACGCTCGCGCAACGCGGTCAACATGCGAATCGCGTCGTCGGAATCGCGTGGCTTGCCCAGGATCACGCCGTCGAGCACGCCAATCGTATCGCACGCGATGACGATATCGCGCGGAAACATCGCGATGCCGCGCGCGACTTTGGCGCGGCACAGTCGTTGCACGAGTTCGTCCGGCGGCTCGCCAGCGCGCGGCGTCTCGTCCACATCGGCAGAAGCAAAATGAAACGGCTGACCGAACAGTTGGATCAGTTCGCGTCGCCGGGGTGAGGTGGATGCCAGTACAAACACGCGTCGCATAATAGAGGAACGACCTCGATTTGTCAAACGGTTGTGACGCGATGCGACGCGTGTTATAATAACGGCGGCATGGACGAAGGAGTGACGTGATGGCGGCATTGAAGATGCGCGAAAATTTGGCAACGGGCACACTCACGTTGGAACCCGCGACCGGTGCGCGCCTGGGCAATCTTGCCTTTGGCTTGATGTGGCTGGTCATGTTGGCGGTGCTTTTACTGCCCAGTGTATCCGGCAAAACTATAGACTGGATCAATGTGATACTTGTTCTGGTCTTTGCGCTGGTACCATTCACTTCGGCATTTCTCGCCGCGCTTGTTTCCGCTTCCATCGTGATTGACCGTACGAGCCGTTCGCTCGCGCGCGTGCGCCGTTTCGTTTTCGTTCCGCTCTCGACGACGACGTATTCGTTCAACGAATTGGACAAGATCGAATTGCAAGGGTATCGCCCGCCGTCGCAAAATGCGCGGGTCGCGGAAATGTGGTTGGTCAACGCGGTCATGCGCGATGGCAAACGCATCCAACTGAATCGGCAAGGCACCGAGGAGGAGATGCAACAACTCGCGCAGAAAGTATCCAATCTCACCGGCGTGCGTTGGGAAGAGGTGGGCGTTCAATTCCCGACCGCGATCAAAACGGTGCTGGAGAAAATCGCGCCAGAGCAGATGAAGGAGTTGGAGCAGACGCTGGCGGATAAACTCGGCGCGCCAATCGGCGAAAGTGAGCCAGCCGAAATGCCGATGTCAACCGCAACGACTGTGATGAACGAACCGGCGTCCGCTCTCGAATCCGTGCAACCGACTGCGCCATTGGCGGACAGCGTGCACGCGCTGGCGACGAGCGCGTTGGAAAAGCGCGTGGCGGAAAATGCGATGGACTCGGATGCGCGGTACGCGCTCGCGCGCAAGGTTCACGCGAACGGGCAGGTGGATCGCGCGATCGGATTGTACCAAGAAACGTTGCGAATTGATCCGACGAACAGCGAGGCGCAGAACGATCTGGGTGTGGCGTTGCAATCGCGCGGCAAGCGCGCTGAGGCGGAAGCCGCGTATCGCCGCGCGATCGCGCTCGATCCATTTTCGTTCACCGCGCATCTCAACCTCGCGTTGTTGTTGAGCGCGTTGAATCGTGGCGCGGAAGCAAGCCAGGAATTTTACCAGACGCGCAAGAACGCGCGTGGCAACGAAGAGACGCGCCTCGCCGAAGCCGCGTCAACGGGAACGAAGATGCCACCCAGGTTGAGCAAGGTGTGAGGAGACGGAGGATACAATGCGCTTTTCAAAACTCGTAGACTATCTCGCGCGGCTCGAAGCGACGACCAAGCGTTTGGAAATGACCGGGATCGTCGCGGAACTGTTCAAAGAGGCGAGCGAAGACGACATCGCGCCGATTGTCTACCTGACCCAGGAACGCTTGGGTCCGGCGTTCGAGCCGATTGATTTTGGCATTGGCGAGGCGCTCGCCGCGGAAGCGTTGGCGAAAGCCAGCGGCAAAGATAAAGACGCGATCAAAAAACTTTACAAACAGTACGGCGATTACGGACTCGTCGCGGAAAAACTGATCAGCGACGACGCGAAAAAGTTGACGGTCGCGCAGGTGTTCGAACGCTTGACCCAAATCGCGACGGCGAGCGGCGAAGGCACGGTCGCCAACAAAACCGATATGCTCGCCGACCTTTTGAAGAAGGTATCGGGCGGCGAAGCCAAGTACGTTCTGCGAATCCCGCTCGGACGCTTGCGGCTTGGCATCGGCGACCCGACGGTGATGGAAGGATTGTCGTGGTCGAAAGCGGGCGACAAGTCGCTGCGTCCGCAGATCGAACGCGCATACAACGTATGCTCCGACCTGGGTCAGGTCGCGCGCATCTTCAAAGCCGAAGGCGTGGACGCGCTCGCGAAAATCCAGGTCAAGGTGGGTAACCCGGTCCGCATGGCGCTCGCCGAACGCGCCAAGAACGCCGAAGACATTGTGACTCGGCTCGGCAAATGCGCCATCGAGAAGAAATTCGACGGCTTTCGCTGTCAGGTGCACAAGCAAGGGAACTCGGTGCGAATTTTCTCGCGCAACCTCGAAGAAACGACCGCGATGTTCACCGATATTGTCGAAGGCATCCGCACGCAAATCCAAGCCAAGTCCGCGATTCTGGAAGGGGAGGCGTTGTCGTACGATCCAGAGACCGGTGAGTTTCATCCGTTCCAGGTGACGATGCAACGCAAACGCAAGTACGATCTCGAAGCGATGACGGTCAAGTTCCCGTTGCGTCTCGTCGCGTTCGATCTGCTGTACGTGGACGGCAAGGATTTCACGGGGCAAGGGTACCTCGCGCGCCACGATAAACTCGTGTCCATCCTCGCGCCGGGCGAACGCGTGCAAATCTCGCAACACATAGTTACCCAAGACGCCAAAGAGATCGAAACGTACTTTATGGACGCGATCACCGGCGGCTTGGAAGGGATCATGGCGAAACGGCTCGATTCCAAATATCAAGCCGGCGCGCGCAATTTCAACTGGATCAAGTTGAAGCGGTCGTACCAAGGACACTTGAGCGATACGATTGACGGCGTGGTCGTCGGTTACTTGCGCGGGCGCGGGATGCGCGCGAAATTTGGCATCGGCGCGTTGCTCGTCGCAGTGTACGACGCCAAGCAAGACAAGTTCGCGACCATCGCAAAGATCGGCACGGGTTTTTCAGACGAAGAGTGGGTGCAGATGCGCGAACTGCTCGATAAGATCAAGACCCAGCATCGGCATGCGCGCGTGGATGCGGTGATGGAGCCGGACGTGTGGGTCGAACCCAAGTACGTGATCGAGATGACCGCCGACGAAATCACGCGCTCGCCGATTCACACCGCCGGCAAAGTGGGCGACGAGCCAGGTTACGCGTTGCGCTTTCCGCGCGTCGTCGGATTTATTCGCGTGGACAAAAAGCCGGAGGACGCGACGACCATCAAAGAAATTCTCAAGATGTTTGAGAAGCAGACGACGAGTAAGGTCGCGGAGTAGTGCAATAGTTGAGTAGTGCGATAGTGCGATAGTTACATCAAAAGAGAAACGCGTCCCTAACAGGAGCGCGTTTCTTTTTGGAATCAACTACCGCACTATCGCACTATTGCACTACCGCACTATCGCACTATTGCACTACCGCACTATTGCACTACCGCACTATTGCACTACATCCCCAACATGACCCGCAACGTGGCAAAGTGACGCGCGAATCGTTCGCGTAAATTTTTAGGTGGTTGCGGCGCGAGATCGGAGGCGAACGTGAACGCGCCGACGAACCAATTTTGACTCGCCCAGAACGCGGTCGCCGGTTTGTCGGCGACGAACGAGGTCGCCTGGATCTGGGTCGCACCGCGTGCTTTCATCGTCGCCGCGAGTTCGTCCACAAGCACGGTCGCCCAGTAGCGGCGACGCCACGCCGGCGCGATGTGAACGGCGACGACGCGCGCGATGTTGTGTTCGTCCATCTGCGCGATCCCCGCGCCGATCACGTGCGCGTCCGCGCGCAGGCACAACACAACCTGGGTCGCATCCGCGAGCGCGTCCTCCCACTTGCGCGTGGCGTCCTCGAATTGCGCGAGCGCGGCGAGGTCGTCCGTGGTCGCGGGTGCAACGCTCATTTGCGACGCGCGTGTTCGCTTGCCGCGTGCGACGCGCCAGAGCGCGCGCAGCGCGCCCGGCGCAATCGGCGCAAGCATGATCGCGATGACGATCAAGCCGGACGCGACAAAGTACGGATCGCTCGAACGGAGCAAGGGGAGCGCGGTCAGCCCGGCGTTGTACGCAAAGTGCGCGACCATCGTCGTCGTCGCGTCAAAGTGGTAAAAGAATAATCCTTCCAGAAAGAATGCGCCAATCGTCAGTTCGATGCCGCGCAGGTAGAACGGATCGGTGACATAACCCAGGTGCGCGAACGCCCACAACGCGCCGGGAATCAACAGCGCGAGCACGCGGCGGCGCGTGATGAGCAAGACGAGCGGAATGCCCGCGACGCGAAACAACAATTCCTCGGTCGTCGCCGGAATCAAGCCGATGTAGAGCGCGGCGAGAAAGGGCGCGGGCGTCGCATACAAGTCCGAGTAATCGGCTTCGAGCGGCGTCCAACTGCCGAACCACTGCGTCGCGATGAAATAGAACAGGACGACGTAGCCCGCCATCAAGCAACCCAGCATCAAGCCGCGCCAACTCGACCGCGCGAGAATGATCCAGCGGTCGTCGCCGCGCGGCAGAATCTTGTCCTGGTAGCGCCAGACTTGGCGGCTGAGAATGCGTCCGCCGGTCCACAGCGCGCCGACGAGCGTCGCGCTAAACACCATCAACAGCCCCGCGCCGATCACGCGCATCACCCAGTAGAGTGTGTAATCCTCGGTCGTCGCGTACGACGCTTTGGCGAGGGGGAGTGTGTTCAGCACGGTCAATGCGCTGATGATCCCGACCGCGATCATCACGCCCTTGCATAGCCGATCAATGCGCCAACCGCGTTGGCTCGCCGCGAGGAACGCGCCGATACTGAAAATGCCGATCCCGAAAAAGCCGAGCAGATAACTGAGCGTGCCCCAAAAGCCCGCGCGATTCTGTCCCTCTTCAAATTGCCGCGTGAACGATTCAGGCGACTTGAGCCAGTAGCTGTAAAATCCTACGCGGTCGCCTTGCACGTCTACGGTCACGCGCAGTTCGCCGGCGCCGGCGGAAAAATCGCGGCGCTTCCATTCGAGGTGATGATCGGCGCGTCCGCCCGGGCGTTCCTCGCTCGAAGCGGCGACGTTCTCCCAATCCGCCAAATCCCATTGGCGATCCTCGCGCAAAAATTTTTCCGCGATGTCGCGCGCTTGCGCGAGCGCGAGTTTTGCGCCCGGCGCGTTCTCCAGCACTTGATGTTCGAACGCGAGCACCGTACCGTCCGGCGCGAGGCGCGCGATGAATTCTTCTTTTTGCAACGGCTTGAACCAACGCGCGCGCCAATACCACAGCGGCAACTTGTCCGCGCGCGCGCGGCGATTCGTTTCCGCGACGCCGAGCGTGCGCTGCAAAAAATACGACGCGCCCGTGTCTTCGTTGAACGTGAGCGCGAACTCGTACCCGTCGAGCGCGTAACCGTGCGCGGCGACGTACGTTTGCGCGCGCTGGGCGACCTCATCGCGCGAGAGCGTGAGGTCGAGCGCGGCGGACGGGAACGCTTGCGGGTAGACACTGAGCGCGAAGACGATGCTCGCGACGCCGAGGAGCGTGATGAGGACTTCGATCCAGAGCGCCGGTGCGTGCGCGCGTTGCCATAGTTTGCGTGTGGTCATATTTGTCTACTCGTAGGGCGATTTTCCAAATTGCCTCGCCAAAAAATATAGGACAAGTTGGAAACTTGTCCTACGATTTACGCATCGCTTGCCATACGGTGATGCCGTCCCAGATCGTCAAGAGCGCGACCACGATCCAGCCCGCGCGCTCGTACCACGTGTTCACGCCGAGCGCCATGCCGACGGTAAAGAGGAGAATGCCGCTGGTAGTCGCGAGGCGATACTCAGGTTCACCCAGGACTTGGCGAGTGGTCTTGTCGCGGAACGTGCGCGCAAATCCCAGGACGGTCAATAGCCACGCGAGTCCGCCGATCCACATCGCCGCCGCAAACACGCCGAGCCACTCGATCATCGCAACGATTCCGGGCTGGATGGCGGTACAGCACGCGCGTTGCCGAACCAGTCGTACCAGCGACCTAATCGGTCGCGCGTCATTTGTTGATACAAGCCCGCGATCAATCCCAGCATCATCCAAAACAACACGCCGGGCTTGGAGCCGAGCGTCACCGCGTCGGTCATGCCGTAGACTGCGTGCGCGAGCAATCCCGCGCCGAGTCCGAGGACGACCGCGCGGAGCACGCGCGCATCCGGCAACGTCGCGCCGGCGTGTGACCAGATCATCCACAGCATCGCGCCCGCGCCGAGATACAACGCGAGGAACGCGATCAATCCTGGGACGCCGAGATCGAGTGCGGCTTGGAGAAACTCGTTGTGCGCGTGCGCGAGATCGAAATCGGGACCGACGAGAAAAAGCGGGTAGAGCACGTGGACGACGCGACGGAAGGTATTCATGCCCATCCCGGTGAATGGAAAATCTTGAATGCCATAGATCGCGCGCGACCAGACTTCGGTGCGACCGTCCCAGGTGCTCACAACCGATTCGGCGGAGAGCGCAGAGGCGGTTTCATCTGGCGTCGCGGTCACATCCGCGCGCAGCCAAATGATTCCCGCGATCAAAATGACGATCCCGCCGGCAAGCATCACCGCGCGCCAGCGCGACGATGCTACGACAAATCCCATCGCGGCGAGACCGACGGCGAGACCCAGGTATCCGCCGCGCGATTGCGTGAGCACGAGAATCGCGAGCGTGAACAGCGTCGCGCCGCCGAGCGCGAGCAGCGCGAACCACGTGCGGAAATTGCCGAGCATCTCGCGCACCGCGGCGCGACGCGTGCACAGCGCAAGCGTTAACGCGACAAACAACGGAATGCTCCACACGAGCGCGCCGGCAAGTTCGTTTGCGGAGACGCCGCTCTCCGCGCCGGGCAAGCCGACGATGCGCGGCGTCAAACGCGCGACGAGCGATCCGATGATCGGCAATTTCGCGCCCCACTGCACGCTGACGAGCGCGAACACGGCGATGCCGAGACTCGTCGCGGCAAAGACGAGTGCGCTCGCCCACCAGCCGATAAAGCGCCGCGCCTTGCGCGCCATGACAAAGTACACGCCGAACGCGAGCACCATCCCGGCGATTTTCGACAGACTTTGCGCGATGTCGTACGTGGCGTACAGACTGACGAGCACCATCAGCGCGAGGATGAGCAAGGCGAGGTTGAGCGGGGTGCGGCGCAACGGTCTACGCCGCGCGAGCATGCCGCCTAGCCACAAGCCCGGCACGACGAGCATCGCGAACGAACGCGACGGCGAAGGGAACAAGAGGAGCGGCGCGGCGAGCGCGAGGATGACCCAGTGCCAGCGATCAAGCCAGGTGAAGAGTCGCATCAATTCATTACTCGTGTGCGCATAATCTCGAACACATGTAAACGCGGACAAACGCGGATGCTTCGCGATTTTTTCCGCATTCATCCGCGTTTGTCCGCGCCCCGTTAATTTCCGTGGGCGGTTATGGAATCAAGACCTGTTCGCCTTCGTTCAAGCCGGAGACGATTTCCGTTTGCGTGCTGCCGTTGGCGCCGATCTCGACCGGGACGCGTTCGACCTTGCCCTCGCGCAAGACGTTCACGTACCGGGTTAACCCGTCGGTTTGAATCGCATTCGTCGGCACAAGGAGCACGTCATCTTTCGCTTGCAGCACGAACGCGACATCCGCGCCGGTGCGTAACGTCGCGGGAACCTGGGTCTGATTATCGAACGCGATCAGGACGCGATACACGTTCTTACCCTGAAAGATGGAGGCGCGCGACGCGATCTCCTTGACTTTGCCGGCGAACGAATTGTTCGGAAAACCATCGAGCACGATGCGCACGGCTTGGTTCAGCGACACCGATGGAATGTCCGTCTCCGGCACGCTCACTTCAACTTGCAACTGCGATGGATCGGCAATCGCGCCAATCGGTTCGAATGCGGTCACCGCGTCGCCAACATTTTTGTCAATCGAGATGACCAAGCCGTTGAGCGGCGCGACGAGTTTTGCGCCATTCAAGCGTGACTGCAAAGATTCAGCGCGCTTTTGATGATACAGGTGCAGTTTTGTATACAGATCTACATCGAGCGCGGTGATCTGCTTTTCCGTCTTGAGCGAATTGAGTTCAGCTGCGGCGCGCATGAAAGCCTCTTCGGCTTGTTGATACTTGGTATATTCATCAATCGCGCGTATGTGGTCAGAAGGCATAGGTGCTTTGAGCTTGTAGATTTGAAATGTCTGGTTGCGTAAATCGAGCGTGCGCGTGTAGAGGGTACTCGTAGTTTCAATCTTGAAATCGTAAGACACAAGTCGCGCGTGTGCTTGTTTCAAGAGAAGATCGGTTCTAGCAGTTTCGTAATTGGCGAGGTTCAAATCCTGTTCGAGTTGGAACGCGTCCAACTGCGCGATCGGCGCGCCTTGCTTGACCTGATCGCCTGCGGCGACGTTGAGATTGCTGACGACCCCGCTGATGTTGAAAAAGAGAAATGACTCGCGGACCGAACTGACGCGCCCGCGCGCGCCAATCGTTTGCATGAGATTGCCGCGGGCGACCTTGACGATGCCGCCCTTGGCGGCGGGCAAGGTCGGCGTCGTCGTTGGACGTGGCGCAAACGTTGGGATCGCGCGCGGCGCGGGTGTGCCATCGCACGCGGCGATGCCCAACCCGATGACGAACAACATGCACACGCTCAAAATTTTAGCTAGACAGATTTTTACCGAATTCAATCCCTCACCTCATTTGGATGCCTTCACCAGAATCCAGGTTTCCCCGTAGGGGAGAAACCTGGATTCTATCGCCGTTTGCCGGCTGCAATTGGCGAAGGTTTTATCGCAATACCGCAAAACTCACTTTTTGTCATTCTGAGGAGCGGCTCTTGAAATCGCGTAGCAAAGTGAATTCAAGCAAGCGACGAAGAATCTCGCAAGTTGCTTGGGCGATCCTTCGCTTCGCTCAGGATGACAAAGCGACTTTTACGCTACTGCGTTTTATCATTTGGATAATGCTTCCGGCGGCGCTTCAAACGTCGCAACGGGTTCCTTGCCGTTGCCCGAACGATGCGCGCGGTTCGGAGACAGCGCCGACGACTTGGATGGCTTGCGCGTGCCGTCCTGGGAATAATAGTGATAATAGTACGAGCCATAGCCGCTGCCTGCCGCGACGCGATTCAATACGACGCCGACGATCTTGGCGTCCACTTGCCCCAACCCTTCGCGCGCGCGGCGGAGTGTGTCGGTGCGCGTTTTGCCAGCGGAAATAACCCAGAGCAAATGCTTGGTTTTTGCCGCGAGCAAGATCGAATCGGTTACCGGCAGAATGGGTGGCGAATCGAACAGCACAATGTCGTACTGCTCTTTGAGTTTCACGATCAACTGGTCCATCCACGGCGACGCGATCAACTCGGCTGGATTCGGCGGAATCTTGCCAGCGGCGAGCAAATACAATCCTGGAATCGCGGTCTCGCGAACCGCGTGGTCGAGCGCGTGCTCGTTCAGAAATACGTCGGTCAGCCCTGGCTCGGCGGGCAGGTTGAAAATCTGATGTTGGGTCGGGCGCCGTAAATCGGTGTCCACCAGGATGACGCGCCGCTCGGCTTGGGCGAGGACGGCGGCGAGATTCGCGATCGTCGTGCTCTTGCCTTCGCCCGGTTCCGCGCTCGTCACGACGAGCGCCGCGGTCGCATCCACCGCGAACGAAAACTGCAAATTGGTTCGGAGATTGCGGTACGCTTCGACGTACGGCGCGCGCGGGGCATCCACCGCGACGAGCGGTCCCTTCGCGCCTTTCGGGAAACGCACCACATTGCCGAGGACGCTCAATTCGAGCACGCGCGCCACGTCGTCCGACGTCTTGATCGAATCGTCGAGATACTCGAAGAGGAACGCGAGTCCGAGACCGAGAAACATGCCAATGGCTAACCCGATTAGCGTGTTCGTCGAAATGCGCGGGCGGACCGGCTCGGTGTTCAAGTCGGCGGGCGCAAAGATGGTGATCGGATCAATGTTGCGCGACGCGGCGAGCCGATAGTCCTGCACGCTCTTGAGGAGCACCGAATACTGCGATTGCAGAGTTGTCAATTCCAGCTGTAGGCGCATGCGTTCGGTGCGGACGAATTCGGGCGCGGACAGCGCCTTGGGATCGTTCGCGTCGCCGAGCGGGGCGAGCGCTTTTTGCGTCTCGTCAATTTTCTTGCGCGCTTCGGCGACTTGGCGCTCTAAATCTTCTTGCGCGGTGCGAAAGCCGGCTTGTTGGAACGCGCTCAATTTGTCAATGAATACCTTGGCGATCTGATTCGTGATCGCCTGGGCGCGCGCTGGGTCGGGGTCCTCGACCGCGACGCGAATCAGGTTGGTGTCGCGAACCGCTTGCACCGCGGTGTTGTCGCTCAACCGGTTCAACGTGTACGACAAGTCCAGGTCGCGAATGACTTGCTCGAGGACGACGCGGGAACGCAATTGTTCGACGCCGGTCGCCGCAAGACGTTGGCTCGTCAGGATCGAGTTGTACGGATCGCGCAAAGGATCCGTGCCTTGATTGATTTGGAGAATCAAGGTGGAGCGATAGATCCGCGTACTAAAGAGACTATAGCCGTACCCCAACGCGCCGCCGACGATCGCGCCGGCGACAATGAGCCATAACCAGCGCCGTAGTAGCACAAGATATCGTTTTAACTCCACGCGTCACTCCCATAAAAGGCGACAGGGAGATCCGGCAAGATGGAGAGACCGAGCAACCCTCTCGCCGTGCCACCATGTCGCCGCGTTCTGGATGGTCTTCCGAATTTGTAGGACAAGTTTCCAACTTGTCTCGCTTTTTTAACCCAGTTTTTCCGGTGGCGCTTGTAGTTCAGTCGCTTTCCCTTTACCGTTCCCATTCCCAGAGATGAGCACCGACGGAGTGACGGGCAGTCCCTCCGCATGGGCGTGCTTTTTCTTTCCGCCGTCTTTGGAGTAATAGTAATAGTAATAGTAACCGTATCCGCTGCCGCCGGTCACGCGATTCAATACGACGCCCAAGATTTTGGCGTCCACCTGTGCGAGCGCTTCACGCGCGCGGCGCAGTGTTTCGGTGCGCGTTTTGCCGGCGGAAATGATCCACGCGAGATGTTTGGTTTTCGACGCGAGGAGGATCGCGTCCGTCACCGGCAGAATCGGCGGCGAGTCGAACAGCACAATGTCGTATCGTTCTTTCAACAGCGCGATAAAATGGTCCATCCACGTCGAGGCGAGCAATTCGGCAGGGTTGGGCGGCAGGCGACCGCTGGCGAGCAGATGCAAGCCAGGTACCTGGGTCGCGCGCACCACCTGATCGAGCGTTTGCTCGCCGAGGAACACATCGGTCAGCCCCGGTTCTGCCGGGATGCCGAAGAGGAGATGCTGGGTTGGGCGGCGCAAGTCGGTATCCACCAGCATCACGCGCTTGCCCATCTGCGCCATCACGACCGCGAGGTTCGCGATCGTCGTGCTCTTGCCTTCGCCCGGTTCCGCGCTCGTGACGACGAGCGTCGCCGCCGCATCCACCGCGAACGAGAATTGCAAATTGGTGCGGAGGTTCCGATACGCTTCGACGTAGGGCGCGCGCGGCGCGTCTACGGCGACGAGGGGACTCTTGGTGCCTTTGGGAAAACGTACTACAGTGCCGAGCGTACCGAGTTCGAGTACGCGCGACACGTCGTCCGAGTTCTTGACCGAGTCGTCGAGGTACTCGACGAGGAACGCAAGCCCGAGACCCAGCAATGCGCCAATCGCGAGACCGATCAACATGTTCATCGAGGTGCGCGGGCGTACCGGCGCGAGCGGCAGTTTGGCGGGCGAGGAAATGCTGACCGAATCGGTATAGCGCGACGCGGCAAGCCGTACGTCTTGTGCGCTTTTGAGCAGCACCGCATATTGGGATTGGAGCGTCGTCAGTTCCAATTGCAGGCGTTGGCGTTCGGTGCGGACGAACTCGGGCGCGGCGAGCGACCTGGGGTCGTTCGCGTCGCCGAGCGGTGCGAGCGCTTTTTGCGTTTCGTCAATCTTTTTGCGCGCCTCGGCAACTTGGCGGTCCATATCTTCCTGAACGATGCGATAGCGTTCCATTTGAAACGTGTTCAGTTGATCGTTGAACACTCTGGCGATCTGATTCGCAATCGCCTGGGCGCGCGCCGGGTCGGTGTCCTCGACCGAGACGCGAATCAACTGCGTGTCGCGCACGTTCTGCACGGATACGGAGGCGGGTAGACCGCCAGCCAGTGTGGCGATGTTCAACTCGCGCGCGACCTGTTCGAGGACTTCCGGGGATTTGAGTTGCTCGACGTACGTGATGGCGGCGCGCTGGCTCGTGATCATCGAATAGTACGGGTCGCGCAACGGGTCGGTGCCCTGCGAAATGAGCAAGGTCACGGTGGACTGGTAGACCGGGACGGTGATCGCGCTATAACCGAATCCCAGCGCCGCGCCGAGTATGCCGCCGAGAATCGCGAGCCAAATCCATTTGCGAAGCAAACGTAGATAATATCGTAATTCCACAGAGCACTTCCTTGCTGTTCGTTGTGGTGCAAGTTTCCAACTTGCTCGCGCG